>PSRF01000046.1 GCA_003175865.1 Blastocatellia bacterium | reverse complement strand
TAAGGAACAAACTCTCGCCACGAGACGACTCCGATCATCGACAGGTTAATGGCGAAGTAGATCAGCGCTACCGCAATCACGCTGATGATGATCGAGCGTGGAATAGTGCGGCCTGGATCCTTAACTTCATCGCCGATGTAACAAACGTCGTAGTAACCGAGGTAGTCGTAGACTCCTATCCTTGCCGCCGCTCCGAGTCCGAACAGAAAACCTATCGAAAAACTAAACGCTCGAGGAGGAAAATCGAAAGCTCTGGCGGCGCTGAAGTGCAGTACTCCGGTGACAATCACGGCGAGAGTGGTGAGCAACGTTCCAATCCAGAGACTGACAGTGATCTTACCGATCGAAGTAATCCGGCGATACAGCAGAAGTATGTTTACTATTCCGACAGCAGCGGCCACCAGGAATGTTTGCTGACTTGTGATCCCGTGCCAGATATAACCGGTGTATCTGGCGAATCCAATGTAGCCCGAGGCGATCTCGAGTGGGCCACTCACAATGAATTGCCAGATAAAAAGGAAGGCGAGGAGTCTACCGAACGTTTGATGACCATAACCTTCGCGCAAGTAGAGATAGGAACCGCCAGAGCCGGGCATCGCTGCGCCCAGTTCGCTCCAGACCATGCCGTCAGGTATGGCAATCAAGATCGCGACGAGCCAGCCGAGCATCGCCTGCGGACCGCCAAGCGCCGACATTAGCAGCGGGATGGTAATGAATGGTCCAACGCCGATCATGTTGGACATGTTCAGTGCAGTCGCCTGAACGAGACCGAACCTTCGCAGTAGATGGTCTTTCTCTTGTTCCGTAGATGTTTGACTCATTCGTTTTTTGGAAGGAGAGACATCATAGCTGAATGGAGGGTGGTGAGAAAAAGTTATTTTGATATCTGATTATGGTGGCGGCTACGACCTGGAAGTTGTTTTGCACATGAGCTATGAAAAGTTTCTATTTCAACCCAACACGCCTTAGCAGGTCTTCGAAGCGCGGCTCAGCAGCCAATGGTTTCAACATTCCCCCGCTTTCTACTCGTAGCCAGATTAATTGTTGGTCGTGCGCTGCGTACGCGTTTTCAAGTAATGCGAGTGCTTTATCGCGCTCACCCAGGGCGGCGTGAAGAATCGCAAATCCAAACGACGAAACGTATTGTTTCCCGTGTTCAAGCTGCTGGAAGACCTCGCGTGTTTTTGCGGGTTGTCCCTAGCTTTGCATAGGTGGACGACAGAAGAATCTGCTCGTCGGGGCCACGGCGCGGACTTTTTCCCAAACGTTTTTCGGGAATGTCCTTAAAGACCAATGCGCCGAACTAGACTCTCATAACGCGGGTCAGTTCGAATCGGATCAAAATCCCAGGCGCTTCTCAGCCATATCAACTGCTGATCATGTTGTTCGTATGCGCTTTCGAGCGAAGCAAAAGCTTTGTCACGATCATCAAGCGCCAAATACACCACCGACAAACTGAACGGCGAAGCATATTCTTTGCCGCTCTCAAACCGGGTAAGAATTTGACGTGCCTCGTTCCGATCGCCGGCAAACGCGTACGCTTGCGCAAGCATGATTTGCGCGTCGCCGCTTTTATCTCCCAGTCTGATTGCTTCGAGATACGATTCTATCGCCGCCTGATTTCGTCCCAGATGGACGTTGAGCCAACCAACCATAAAGTGCTTATCGGGATTATTCGGATCCAGTTCCAGCATTTGTTTGGCGAGCTCGAGCGCCTCATCCCATTTGCGATAAAGCCACAGAGTGTCTAGCCGGTGCTGTTTCGCTGACCTCCCGAGAGGATCTAATTCCTGCGCGCTATTGCCCTCGGCAACAGCTTCCTCGGGCCTGCCATGGATTAGGAGATACTTGCCATAGACGCGATGTGCCTGGGCCAGGTTGGGATTCAGTTCGAGCGTACGTTTGATCTCTGACTCAGCAATATTCCATTCCCACTTATTGATGCTCATATTTGCGAGAGTCAGATGTGCTTCCGCAAGATTATCATCCAGTTCGACCGCCTTCCGGGCGGCGGCTTCGGCCTTTGGTGCAAACTCTTTCTGCTCCAATTCGTTGTTGGTAATAAGATTACTGTAAGCACTCGCGAGAGCCGTATAAGCAAGCGCGTATCCTTGATCGGTTGCAATCGCGCGGTTGTAGTATTCAGCCGCCAGCTTACGATTATCGGTACCGCCCTTGTCCCATACTGCTTGACCCCGAAGATACCAGTCATAGGCTTGAGGATTGAGATTACTCATCTGTGTCAGTTGTCGCTCCTCGGCTTGCGTGAGGCGCAGTCGCAACTCTCGCGTAATTTCTTTCGACGTTTCCACCATTACCTTGAGGAGATCCGAAGAATAGCCATTGTATTGCTTGCCCCAGATTTGCCTCCGATCTCGCGCGTCAACTAATTCAACGCTGATCAGGTACTCGTCGCTGAGTTGAGTAATGCGACCCGTGACAATGGCATCGACTCCCAAAGTCCGGGCAACCTCCTTTGGATCTACTTCTTTGCCTTTGTATTTGAAACTTGAAGTTCGCGAAATGACTGTGAGGCCGGCAAGCGGCGACAGGTTGTTTGTTAGACTGTCAGTGAGTCCGTCCGAAAGATACTCCACGTCGGAATTATTGGCCACATTACTAAACGGCATCACAGCGATCGATTGAATCGGTTTGTTAACGCCACGCCGGGCAACCCAGAACCGATAACCGACGACGATCGCACTCACAGCCAGGACTAGGAGTGCCGCCAGAACAAATCTTCTAGATTGTTTGATTCGATCAACTAGATACTCACCGCTTGATGCTGTCAGGGATGCGAGCGCCATCGGAGCAGTTTTGCATGTCTTCGACGAAAACAAGTCTGTAGTTTCGATCGGTTCCTCTCGACGACTCGGAACGGTGCTCAACCAGCTACTCAAACGTGAATCAGTTTTCAGTTTGTTTCTTAGGTCTCTCAGGTCGCGCGCAAAATGATTCGCCGTTTGATACCGTTCGTGTTGGTCCTTCCGTAATGCCTTACCTACAATCCGATCTAACTCTTCCGGTACGTGCGCGTGACTTTTCAATGGCTGCGGCTCATTTTCCATTAATGACACCATCACATGGCTTGGTGTCTCACCTTCAAAAGGCACGTGCCCCGCTAACATTTCATAAAGCACGATTCCGAGAGACCAAATGTCACTGCGCATTCCGACATTCTTCCCACGCGCCTGTTCCGGTGACATGTACTGGACTGTGCCCATCACCAACCCGGGATTTGATTGCAGCAGTGTCGGCGACTCCGGATCGGCGTCGGCCGCTTGCTGCTCGTTGAGCTTTGCTAATCCAAAGTCGAGGACCTTCACGTAACCTTGCTGGTGAATCATGATGTTTTCGGGTTTGACATCGCGATGAATAATTCCAGCAGCGTGGGCGCCGCTAAGTGCATCGGCGACCTGGATTGCTACGTTAAGGATGTCCGTCAGCTTTAAAGGCTCCTCATTAATCAACTGGCGCAAGGTCTTGCCGTCAACAAACTCCGTCGCAATGAAGTGCATCGAGCCGGATTGTCTGATTTCGTAAATCGTAACGATGTTCGGATGATTGAGGGTCGATGCAGCACGTGCCTCACGTTCGAAGCGGCGCACGCGCTCAGGATTGACGGTAAAGCGCGGCGGCAGCAGCTTCAAAGCAACCTTACGTTTCAACCTGGTGTCTTCCGCCAAATACACTTCGCCCATGCCACCCAGGCCGAGTTGTCGGATGATGCAGTAGTTTTCGATCTGTTGACTCGGTTCGAAAGTGGACTTGTGGGTGCCAAGCAAATCTGCAGCAACGTCACCGGCAGGAGTTTCAATGAAGTTGTCGGCGCGCTCGTGCGATAAGAGTAACGATTCAACTTCGTGGCGCAACTGCTCATCACTTCCACACTGATGGGCAAGGAAGTCAGAACGCTCCGCAGCATTGCGCCCGAGAGCCGCGTGGAATAATTCGTCAATCACTTGCCAGCGTTCGGGAGTCATGTCCTTAAACCGTAACTCCTTGGAGTGCGACGGCCCGGCGTCGCTTTGTTATATCGAGAACTTCAGTGGAAGATTGTGATGCTATAACAAAGCGACGCCGGGCCGTCGCACTCCAAGGAGTTGACTGAAATCACACGAACTAACACGAACAAGATCGCCCCAACTTAACGCGAAGAACCTGTCAGAAACCTCTAACCTCTGGAACTTGCGGTGATATCTCTCGGTGCAGCCAGGCCTTTGCCAAGGTCCAATCGCGCATAACAGTACCTGGCGAAACGCCGAGCACTTCCGCTGTCTCATCGATACTGAGTCCACCAAAGAAGCGAAGTTCGACTATTTGCCCTTTGCGTTGATCAAACTTAGTCAGTTGTTCCAGAGCTTCGTGGATCGCGACAACTTCAGCGCTACGCTTCTCAGACACATACAGACCATCGTCGAAAGAGATCGCGTGAACGCCGCCTCCGCGTTTGGCTGTCTGTCGGCCGCGCGCGTGATCAACCAGAATTCGCCGCATAAGTTGTGCGGCAATGCCAAAGAAGTGAGCGCGATTCCGCCAGCGAACATCTCGCTGATCGACGAGCTTTACGAAAGCCTCATTAACCAAGGCCGACGTTTGCAGGGTGTGTCCCGGTGATTCCCGTTTCATGTAGCGATGGGCCAGTCGATGAAGCTCCTCGTAAACAAGGGGTATGAGTCTGTCTCGTGCGGTTTGATCGCCGCTGCTCCAGGCGGTGAGCAGTTCCGTTACTTGTTGAGTCGAAGACGTCATGAGGTTCAGGTAATCCGTTTACGGATTTAAACAAAGGGAATTGGGAAAGACGACGAATTACAGGAATGAAATGGAATAACAGGCCGTCTCGTAATTGGCGGTTATTATATCTTCCACCAACTAATCCGGCCAGATTGCCGACCTGGAACAAACCCACGAACGTCCGCTCACGATGTTAGAGGTTTTCAACTGTCCTTCTCGCGTTAGGAGGTTGAGCAACTTAGATGGAGGCGTCCGGTACTCCTCATTTCCAGAGACTGTGCCGAACACTCCGCATCCGACCACAGAAAGGAATAGCCATGAAACCTAGATTTCAAACCTCAACACTCATTTCTGGTGTGATCTTCACTCTTGCTTTTGCGGTCACTGCACGCGCTGACACCGTGACTGACTGGAACAGAATTGCCGTTCAGGAAGTGGTTACGGCCGCACGTCCAGGCCCATCCGGAACCCTCGACATGGCAACCGTCCAGCTAGCTGTTTATGACGCAGTCCAGGCCATCGTCGGAGAGTATCGGCCGTACCACGTTGTTATTCCAGGAGCAACAGGCTCGCCATTCTCGGCCGCCGCGAAGGCGGCGCGCGACGTGCTCGTCAACCGTTTTCCCGGCCGAGCCGCGGCCATTGAAGCGATCTATCAACAGTACTTACTCGATCACGGTTTGAATCCAGCTGATCCTGGTGTCGCGGTTGGAGCCGAAGCCGCCGCCGGAATCATTGCGCTTCGAGCCACTGACGGCAGCTTTCCTGTTCCACCGCCGCCGCCGTTCGTTGGTAGCGTTGCGATTGGTGTGTGGCGTCCGACGCCGCCGGCGAACGCACCGATGGCAGTGCCCTGGTTAGCCACTGTTACTCCGTTCGCACTGAATAGCCCTTCGCAGTACCGGCCGCAAGGCCCGCCTGACTTGAACAGTCCGGAGTACACACGCGACTACGACGAAGTGAAGCGACTTGGGAAGAGTGACAGCACCGAGCGTAGCGCTGCGCAAAACTGATCAGGCCAATTTCTGGAACTCAAATTACGTGCTGCTGTGGAATCAAGTAACGGCGAACCTTTCAGAAGCCAACAGCGAGAATATTGGCGACAGCGCGCGGCTACTTGCGTTGGTCAACATGTCGATGGCTGATGCCGGGATCACCGCTTGGGATAGCAAGAGTACTTTCACTTTCTGGCGTCCTATTACGGCAATCCGCGAAGGCGATAATGACGGCAATCCGCAAACAATTGGCGATGCAACATGGTTGCCGCTCATCCCTTCGCCGCCGTATCCCGACTTTACCTCCGGAGCGAACAACCTCACGGCTGCCACTACGCGCAGTCTTGCACTGTACTTCGGGAATGAGATGAGCTTCTCAGTAACCACCACAAATCCTGGTCCAACCGTGCAGGACATACGCAACTTTACTCGCTTCTCAGATGTGCAACAGGAGGTAGTTGATGCTCGCATTTACGAGGGCATTCACTTCCGCTTCGCAGACGAGTTGGCCCGCAAACAAGGCAGACTAGTAGCGCAATGGGTTCGTGATCACTTTCTGCGACCCATTGGTGAATAGAGTGTCTGACCCCACGCGTCCATTCGGGAGCGGCTTTCACGAGCCGCTGCTTTTTTGCTCATTACGATTCTCTCGATGAATTTGTGCGCAGCTCTGCGTCAATGCTTGACTAAAGTTTGCGGACGTCAAGAATGGCTTGAGCCTTAGTTAGGCGGTGAGATCTTGATAGTGTTTTGCTGCAAGGTGTAGAGTTTAATTACTGCAAAGAGCAGATGCAGCGCACGAATTATTGCGGGCATCTAATTAGTGGATGTACTGACGCCGGGTGCAAGTTCTCCCCCCAATTAACCGACATTTCTCCCTCAGTTACATCGATGATGTTAATTTCTGTGCTCGATTGGGCACGGCATTTGGGGGTTGCAAAAAAGATGTTACGGCAAATTAGACAGTTGGGAACTTATAGGCTTCACGCGACCGACGGAGACATTGGTCATCTGGAGCAATTCTATTTTGATGATCGAGATTGGAAGATCAGATACTTCGTACTGGATATTGGCACTTGGCTGCATGGTAAGAAAGTACTCATGTCGCCCTCCGCAATTATTGACGTGGACGCATCTACCAAGACCATTAACGCGGCATTCAGCAAACAACAGGTCCAGGAAAGCGATGATGTTCGCATGCACAAGCCCGAGGGCCTTGAACAACCACATGATTATTCTGTCTACTTCGGCTGGCCCTACTATCTTGGATTGAATGCTTTCAATGATCCTCATAGCGGATCTATACCTGACAGCGCGCACGATTCTGAAAAAAGTAAGACCTCAGAGCAGTCATTCCGGCCTGCTTACGACGAGCATTTGCGAAGTTCGAAAGTAGTGAGTCGCTATCACGTGATGGCGGTGGACGGCGAAATTGGTCAGATCGAAGATGGCATCGTGGATGATGAGACATGGACGATTCAGTACCTTGTGTCAACCGTAAGAAATCGGTGGTCAAGCAAGAAAGTACTGCTTCCCACGGAATGGATCCTATGGGTCAACGCAGCGGAGCAGAATGTGTACGTGAGCCTCAAGCGGACCAAAATCATTACCGCGCCTGCGTTTGATCCTGAGAAACCGCTGACGCACGATTTTGAGATTGCCCTTCACGACCACTACTGGGAATTCAGGCCGAGATTGGATTCAACGCGTAACTCAGACACGTCCTTATCGTCAGTTGTTAGTTTGCTTGAGACTTTGGAAAGAAGGGACTATCGATCTCACAAAAAGTAACACTGAACAAAACAGAATTAGAACCATCAAATGAACAGGGCAGCGCTTCTGTTAACGAAGTGGCTGCCCTAAATCATTCATGGAATTGGTGAGCCGAGCAGGACTCAAACCTGCGACTCACTGGTTAAAAGGCTTATCCAGGTTGTGTGTCTGTGTTGTCGGGCGATTTGCTTTGACGTTCGATTAAGAATTCCAACGATCAGTGTCAACTTGGTACTGATGAATATTTTACTGCTCGGCTGGGTTCGCGCACGATTCGGCACACCAATTAAACCATCAGAATTAACTCGTTCACTGTGGCGTCGGTGACGAGGTGACGTGCCAAGCGATTCAGAGCACGGGGGGTCCATGCCCCCATCCAATCTCGGCGCCGACGTTTATCAAACGGGAGTGTCAATGCCACAGTACGCTAAGGGTTGACGAAAACGAGCACTAGATCCTTCGCGGTTTTCCCAGTCGCTGTATCAGTGTAACTACCGAAGATCGGGAAGCCTTGGCCGCGATCCGGGGGGAGGGCGCACCATACATTCTTAGATGTGAAGACGCCGTGTTGCTCGGCAGGATCAGTAAAGAAGGTGCTGTTCGGGTCATTGGTCACGGTTACGTAGGTGTTAGTTCCCGTGAAACGCACCTGTATATTCAGTGTTATACATTGGCCTGCATTGAGCGTCACCCGCGAGCCGAAACCAGCGATGGTCACTCGGGCATCGAGGGGCTTTT
>PSRF01000376.1 GCA_003175865.1 Blastocatellia bacterium | reverse complement strand
AACTCTTCAATCACCGGCCAAAGCTCTTCGCGAAGCTTTGGCGCTAGATCAGCCCCGGCTCTACAGATGAACTCCTGAACCCGCAGTATTAAGTCATCACGTCGCCGTCTTAATTCGTCGGCCGGAAAAGTATCCTTCCTGGCGTAATAGGCTTTCCAAGCCTTTGATCTCCAACCACTCAAGAGTCCAAACAGATGTGCTTCAATTCCATCGTAATCTCTCGGCTGTCCCAGTGACTCGGGCCGGGTGATTTCTGCAGCGAAATGCTTTAAGTACTTCAGCGACTGAGTCAGGTACTGACCTGGATCGCCGGTATCAGACCATTCGCCCAACTGCTGGATTTCGCCAACCAGTGCATCAATTTCCGCGTCGCGATCAAATCTTTCAGAGTTACGCCACTTTGCAGTGAAGTCACGCTCTTTCAAAAGCTCAAGCACCGCCCGTCGAAGTAGAGGCTTTGGTCCAATATCCCGTGGACGCTTCGACAAGATCGCTGTGCGCTTTCCACCTAACTCCCTGCGTGGCAGACGGCGCAAAATTCTCCGCACCCCTTCATCCGGATTTGCGAGTTGCTTCTCAAACCATTTTTCAAAAGCGAGACTAAACAGTGGGTACGTAAGATCGTCTGGAGCAACTTCAAACAATGGATCAATGCCAGCTTCAACGGGATGCTCACGCAAGAGATCGCCGCAGAAGGCGTGAATCGTGCCGATCCGTGCCTCTTCCAGTTCTTCAACTGCTTGTCTAAGGAATCGATCAGCATCAGTTGAAGTATGCTGTTGTCGCGCCTCTTCGATTGCGGATCGCAAACGCAGTTTTAGTTCGCCCGCAGCAAATTCCGTGAACGTCACCGCTACAACGTTCGACAGTCTGACGCGACCATTCACAATTCCAGAAAGAATCCGACCAATAAGCGCGGTTGTCTTCCCGGTTCCGGCTGCAGCTTCAACAATTAATGACGTGTCGAGATCGTTGCAGATCCGTTCCCGGGCTTTCTGATCTGTGAACTTCGTACTCACGGCAACTTCCTCATTGCTTTGATCTGAATCAGACGGTCTCGCGGTTTGTCCTTAGTTCTCTTTTCTTCGTAAGCGCCACAGACGGCGAGGTAGTCGCACCATTTACACGCATCCTTGTCCGGCGCTGCTGGAAGAAAACCATCGACGAGACTCTGACGAATCGTGCTCAGGATCGAATTGAGAATCCGAGTGTTCTCGTCGTTCAGCGAAACAATACGTTGTTCGTAACCGCCATCCGCGGTGCAGTAGTACAGGCGGCCAGAGTCGACTTTTCCTGGCAACAATTTCTCGCAGGCGAGTGCGTATAGAAGGGGCTGCAAATACCTTCCGCCACCGACAACCGTGTCTTTTTCCGCGCGGGCTTTACCGGTCTTGTGATCAGTGACACGGTAATTTGTGCCTCCTCGCTCGACCATATCTATCGAACCGCGCAACTTCAGATCGCCAATCAGTTCGACTGGATGATCGACGCTGTCTGGATCACGATGGGGTGGTCCATAGTCGCCAAGACCAAACGAGAGCTCAAACTTGTGCGGAACCCAAACCTCGTTCGACTCGGTCATGCGACGTAGCCATTCACGCAGGTCAGCGCGAATGCTGTTCACACCGTCGATCCAAACGCGAGGTATCGCTGGTGCCAGCTGATCCTCGTAACTATCTGACAAATGACCGAGAGCTTGCTCCACGAAATCGAACGCAACCTTTAATGAATCCGGTTTTAGCGGTAGTAAGCCTTTCGATCTAAGTCCGGACAGAATTTCAAACTGTGCCTCATGGAATAGCGAACCGCGCGTCAGCGGATCAATAACTTCGATTGCGGCTGGCTCCTGTCGCAGTTCAAGTCTCATCACTGCACTGAGGAAGAATCGATAAGGACAATCAGCGAACAGTTGAAGTGCAGATGCTGAAAATGGCCGATTCGCAAATTGATGACGCGCAATACTCTCAAACCCCAGCTGATCGGGATCGACAAGTCCATCGTTTTGAGTCCAGCGTCGCAACCAACGCCGACTCCGCGCGCGTAATGCACGAACAAGATGTTTGTTTGCAGTCAAAAGGTAGTTTGCAGTCCCGGTCGCCTGTTCTTTAGGTAGATCAGCGAGATTGGCTAGTAAGGCGAGATCATATTCAGCTTCGTCTATTGCCGCGTTCGGATCTGCGGGCGCGGGCCAGCCAAGTCGTGCTCGTGTTGTCGATTCAGCTCGTGTTCTTACCTCTTCAAATCCTGGTAGTGCTCCTTCAGCTGCCCGCAGTGCTTCCAGTGCATAAAAGGATGGTACGCGTGGACGTGATTGCTGCACATCAACACGCGGGTAGGACAGGTACACTCGATCGGTTGCACAACCGATGGCAATTCGCAGCGCAGCTCGTTCGTTGTCGAGTTGATCGCGTCGAGTTGTTAGTCGCGGATCTGTATCACCTCGCTGGATGTCTGGAAGAATGGGATCTTCGACGACTTTCCGTGGAAACACTTTCTCGGCTAATCCTGGAACAAACACAACTTTGAATGACAACCCACGCGCAGCAGCGATTGGTCCAACAAACACTCGACCGAATCTACGTTTCGGCGGTTTTACTCGAAGATCACGCAGGCGAGGTTCGAGCACGAGTTGTACTTCGTATAGATCGACTGGTCCGACGGCACTCATTGGCTCAAGCTCAGCGAGAGTCTCTAAAACGCCTTCAGGATGTCGGAGCGCGTTTACTGTTAACTCACGCAGTCTGGCTAACCATTCGCCCCAGGTTGCAGTGATAGGCAGTCGGTCCAACTGCTCGATCAGTGGTAACGCATAGTTGCGCAGACTATTTAAATCCCGTAGGTCTCGTTTGAGTGAGAGGACTAACGACTCCTCATCCGGAGCGGCTTCATCAATCCGGACTTGCAACTCGTTCGCTAAACCAGCGAGGCGACGTGACCAACGATCCCTTCCGCCGATAACGGCCGAATCGACGATCAACCTCTCCCACCTAGCCGGGGTTCGTAGAGAACCATCGACGATTGGTGAATCGTCCGGATCTGTTGAAAGGTTCGAGCTGGCCAGGTTCGTCTCAATTTCTTCTGTTTCGATTTCACTTTGGATAAGTTCATCGTCCGGTGCGACCCACTGTGCATCTACGTCTTTTGTAGATTCGGGCGCCGGCAGTTCACCGAGTGAGAGGTATTCCGCAAAACGTTTGGCGGAGAGACCATCAGCTGCGCATGCTAAGAGTGCAAGTAGAGCGCGACCAGCAGGATCAGGGGAGGTCGTACCTTGGGAGAAATATGAAGGTATATCTGCGCGTGCAAATGACTCTTCCAGGTGTGCACGGTACTCGCCCGGCGAGTTGAGCAACACGGCAATCTGGTCCAAAGGTACACCCTGGGTCGCTTCCATTTGAATGTTGCGAACGATCTCAACACACTCACGCGGCTCTCCGGGCCAGTTGCTCAGCGTCACGCTGTCATCAAGTTCTGCGCGAGTGGGCGCGGTGTCTTGGAACAGATGCTCCTTAATTAACGTCAAGCTCTTTTGAGTGTGGCGCCCCAACGCCACTCTGTTATTCGTTCTCGCTGTATTCAACGCTGCTTCCAGAGCAGTAACAGTCCGCTCGTCTCCACTCGGCGCAGTCGCCAACACACTCTTCGCTCGCTGACCCAGGGTTTCGATCAAACGCTGCTCTAACTTTGAAATTAAACAGAGGTCGAACAACAACAAAGGTTTGCCAATCCACGAAACACCTTCAGCCGAATCGATCGCCTGGATCGCAGCTTCGAACAAAACCGCACGATCCGACAGTTTCGCAGCGGCTAACTCCGTCTCAACTGTCTCAGCAATCGCCGCCAGGTCCCTCCCTCCCCTCGTCAGTCGCGCCAATGACTCGGAAGGCACCTGGTTCATTCGTAACTCAAAAAGAGTCTTTGCGACCGCAATCGGAAAACCTGGTTTGGTAGCGACAGGTGCAAAATATGTAAGTTTCTTTGTTGATTGGAGCGAATGAATTGCACGAGCCACGACGGCCGTGAACGTGAGATTTGTTGCCGGCGCTGTGCCTGATTCTATTAACGTGCGTTGGGCCAAACGCGAGGCGATGAAGTTCAGCGTAACCCTCTTTAGTCCAAAAGCCGCGGCACGCGATTCAACAACTCGCAGATGAAGATCGTTGGCTGCCTCTTGAGAATGCGCGACGAGCGTTATCTCGGTATCAGCGGAATAATTCTCAATCCACTCCTGCGCGAGATGAAGTCGCGTGGCTGCGTCAGTTGAGATCTCTATTCGCCGTCCGGAGGAAAGTGGCATCGCGTTCAGTCTTGCATAGGATGGTCATTGTTGTGAAATGGTCAACTCCGTGGAGTGCGACGGCCCGGCGTCGCTTTGTTATTGCGAGATTCGTCAATAACTCAATCGTGAGATTCTGCTGAGTCGAAATGATCGAGAGTAACGACGGTGCTGCTGTAACAAAGCGACGCCGGGCCGTCGCACTCCAGGGAGGTATTACTGTCCAATCGCCCGTGAAGATTCCACATTCTTGTAAACAACTCCACCCTTCATCACAAACACAACTCGTCGCACGGCCGTGATGTCGCTCAGCGGATCGCCGTCGAGTGCAATTATGTCTGCTTGCAAGCCTGGGGCGATTGAACCAATCTGATTGCCCATTCCCAGTGCCTCCGCTCCAAGTGAATTCGCTGAAACCATCGCCGTCATCGGATCGACCCTTCCATCACGTACACGATCGATAAACTCTTCAGCATTTCGTCCGTGCGACCCTGCAACAGCATCCGTGCCAAAGACAATTTTTAAACCAGGGATCTTGCTGGCTCGCTGCACAAGGTCATGGTTCATCGGGAGGATCTTGATCATCGCCGCGAAACCTTCCTCAGTGTAACCAGGCGTGCCGAGATAGCGCTCTTTGTTGAGCAAGTAGTTCTCGATCACAAGACCAGCTTGTGGATCCAGATAGGTGCCTTTTTGCGCCATCAACTTCAGATCGTCATCGGTCGCTAACGTTCCATGTTCCACTTGAGTGCAACCGGCTAACGTTGCAGCACGGACTGCGTCTTTGTACGCATGAACCACTGCACGCAATCCTTGTTTCTTCGCTTCATCGCACGCTGCATTCAACTGGTCTTGCGACAAAGTCATGCCACCACCCTGTCTTATGCTCTGAGACGCAAAGATCTTGATCACATCGGCACCCGCCTGCTTCTGTTTCCTGATGAAAGCGCGAATCTCTTCCGGAGTCCCAGTCTGTTCACCGCGACCCAACAAAGGTTCCACTGCAGTTAGAACGCGTGGTCCAACCAACTCTCCACGCGCAATTGAGTCGCGCAAAGGTAAGTCTGTCGGTGAACCGACACTCTGGATGGTTGTAAAACCCGCCATCAGAGTCGCCCATGCGTTAGCGGCTGATCTATAAGCGGCTTCCTGAGTAGTGTCACCAGCGTCCGCATTCTTTCCATCTTTACCGAAGCTCCAGGTGATATGCGCATGCGCATCGATCCAGCCGGGTAACACGGTCAATCCGCGGAGGTCGTAATCGACTGGCCCAGCCTTGGCATCGATAGCGACAATCTTCCCGCCTTCGACAACGATGCGCGTGTCCTTGATTATGTGTCCTTTGCCGTCAAGAACAGTATCCGCCGCAATGACAACGCGCTTCGCTGGCTGAGTTAGGGAGTGAATTGGAGTGCAAATACTGATGAGTAGGCTAACAAACAAGCAGTAGGTAGCGTTTCGCATTCTCGTTCTCCGGTTGTAGTGTAATCGGTGGATCCAGATTCCCATTACCTATCCAATCAGATAGTTTTGGTCGCCCTCGTGTCTTAAGTAGTTGACTACTGCAACCAGCCACACTTCAAATCAATGTCGAAGAAAAGAATTTATTCATTCTGTTTGCAGCAGTTACATCACTCCAGCTACAGCTCCTTACTCATGGCACATCAATCGCGATACTGCATCTCGGCTGTAGAAAGACGCCGAGCCCAGATGATATTGGAGTAGTCGAACAGAAGACCTCGCTCACCTTCAAGTGAAACCCGACGATGGTCGTTCAATCGCGCTCCGTTGCCCCAAGAACAGAAAGGTAGGAAGTATGAAGATGAAAGAAGTATGGTTGCCGCTAATCCTCATGGCAGTGATTGG
>PSRF01000317.1 GCA_003175865.1 Blastocatellia bacterium | reverse complement strand
GCGCTAACGAGAAAACAGTTGCAGTTTCGCAAGGCAATGTAAGACCGACAATCAGCAGAAATCTGATTTTTATGTAGATGAAATTAGGAGGGCTTTGTAGTTGTTTGCCTGACAGGCCTAAGTCCCGGCAATTCCCAGTTTGATCGCGTATTGGATCAGCTCCGCGGTGCTTTCGACTCCGAGTGCTTCCATCATTTCGTACTTGTGAGATTCTGCTGTCCTCGTCGAGATACCAAGGCGACTAGCAATCCGCTTCATCGTAAAACCCTGACTTAGCAGTCGCAACACTTCACGCTGGCGTGGTGTGAGATTGAGGTGCACTCTGTCCGTATTAAGGTCAGCCTCAATTGGCCCAAGCGCGGTCGATGGCGCGGGATACACGCGCCCCGCCATCACTTCGCGTATCGCAAAAGCCAGGTCCTCACCTGCAGACTGTTTCAACACATAGCCTGATGCTCCACAGCGAAACGCTTCGGATACTAGTCGCGCGTCAGCATGCATCGTAAGGAATATCACTTTCGCGGTTGCGCCTGATTGTTTCAGTCTGCGAACGGCATCGAATCCGTTCAGAATGGGCATTGATATGTCAACGATAACAACATCTGGTTTAAGTCTATCGGTTTCTTCCAAAAGCCGTTGTCCGTTTTCGACGGTGGCGACTAGATCGAATTCACCTTCAAGCAGGCCGGCCAATGCTTGAGCCACCATCTTGTGATCGTCTGCGATGATTACTCGAGGGCGCGTCATGCTGGGTTTGATAGAGGCACGCGTGCAGTTACACAAGTACCTGCGTTCGGCCTTGATTTTATTTCGAGCGTTCCACTCAACAGTCGTACACGTTCTTCGGAACTCGCCAATCCCAAGCCACTTCCGTGGCGGAGTTTTTCAATGTCGAAACCACGTCCGAGATCAGAGACTTCTAGTAAGAGTGACCCGTCGATCTCTTTCAAGACAACTTCGGCGGATTCTACTCCTGAATGTAGTGACACGTTACGCATTGCTTCAAGTGCGACACGATAAAGACAAGCTGCGACATCGTGCGGAATTGGATCCGTGACGACATCAGCCATGAATCTGATGTTTAACTGTTCGTCCGCTTCCAGTTCTTCCATACGTGACTTGAGAGCAGCGATCAAACCAACGTGCTCAAGAACTTCCGGATGTATCTCGTGAGAAAGTTGTCTTATCTGCGTTGCCAGTTGATCCACCTGAACAGTCAGAGTTTCAAGTTCGCGCAACATTGATTCATCGAGTCCTCCGGGTTTGCGTTTGAGTCGACTGATGTGGAGGCCAAGCGTGGCAATGCTTTGACCGACGTCGTCGTGAAGCAGCAGCGCGATCCGTCTTCGTTCTGACTCTTGTGCCGTGATTAGTTGTGCTGCAAGCGCGCGAATCTGTCGTGTGCTATGTCGCAGCCGCGCTTCGCTCTGTCTGATTGATTCTGCCGTTTGATGCGTCTCTGTTACGTCGCGAACTATGCTCAACACCCGCGAGCCTTGTGCACTGACTAAGCGAGCTTCGAAATGCCTTTCCTCAGAATTGATAGGTAATGCGTATTCAAGTACCTGAGGTTCTTCGCCTGCATTTACTCTTGCAATTGCCTCGTTCACACGTGAGGCGAGTTCGGGCGGTAAAACGTCGCTGGCCTTTTTGCCGAGAAATCTATCAGGCATTACGAGCAGTTCTTCAGGAGCTCGAGTTGCGTAGTCGAGATACGTGCCTTCGTGATCCTGGAGGAACATGGCGTCCGGAATAGCTCGCAATATTGCTTGATTGCGTGCTTCAGCGAGTCGACGCTCATCGATCACAGCGGCAAGAAGAAGAAGCGGAATTGCAGTTACGATGAGAAACGCTTGAATGGACAGTGCGCGATATGACGCGTCGTTACCGACGAATGGTCCAGTGCCTTCAGAGGCGCCAACGATGGCGAGAATCATCACAATGAAGAGTGACGTACTTACACCTCGCAATCCAAATCTGATCGTGGCCCAAACCAGAAGTGGCAATGGCCAGTAGAGCTGGACAGGGCTGTACAGCAATGGCTCATGGATGTCGAAAACGATGAACGAGACGACGAGCAAGACGCTGAACAAAACCCCGGCTTCAAAATATCTTGCGGTCGAGGCTGTTCGTATCGAGCGAAAGCCTTCGTGTACCCATTCGACAATCGCCGGAACAAGAATCAAATTCGCCAACACGTTGGACAGGAAACGAAGGCGCCATAGATCCCAGAAAGAACTGTTACCCCATCCGTTCAGCTTCACCAACGCGCTATCGAGGAACGAGGCAAGGAATGGTGCGAGAAAGGTGCCACAAATAAGGAAGGCGATTAGATCAGTCGAACGGCTGAGTCGGAGATCATGGCCGACAAGATAATTCAACAATGAAGCGCCGATAATCGCTTGCGTCGAGTTGCTAATAAACCAGCACAGAACCATGGCAGTGGGAACACCGCTTTGTAGTTCTGAAGCGAGGTGTGCAGGTAGTGTCGTAGCAATCACCAGCCACCACCAGCGCGGAGTAGTGAGCAACAGCCCGGCAAGTAAGATCGAGTTCGGCATCCATAGTGCTGACACTGACCCCGGCTGTAGGGCGAATTCGAATCCTACTTTTGCAGTGACGTAGTAAGCGGTAGAAACCAGGAGCGACGTGACGATGGTTCGTCGCAAGACTGGATCTTTGAATGTGATCTTGACCCTTGGAGCGCTTTGAGGAGTCACAATCGCCTCACAGGAGTGCGCTAGTTGGTGTGGTAATTATGATCGCGAAGAGTTGATCCGACAAGTTGGATCGTGAATAGTAAGTAGTGAAGCGTAATCGTGTTTAGTGTTCAAACTTCAGTTTGCCACTCGAATACAGGAATGGGAGATCAATATAGGAATGGAATATCCAACCAGCATTGACTCTAAACTGTTCAACGATTCACGATTTACGATTCACGAAAAAAGGGACCGGGGTTGCCCCTGACCTCCGTCATGCCCCGGTCCCACGGGGTGTGTGATCGCTTCAGTGCAGTCTCCTCCTGTTTTTGCACTGCACACACCACGAAATGAAGATTGTCGTCAGCCTGCCCTGTACGCAGGGAGACTGAACGTTTGATTCAGGATCACCCCAAATTCAGTCCCTGATTTCACTTTTACTTCCGAACCCTTCTTGACTCGTCCAGCGATACCGCCAGCTAGCGCGCCTACGCCAGCACCAATCGCCAGACCCTTACCACCACCGGCTATAGCTCCAATCACGGCGCCTCCCGCAGCACCTCCGCCGATGAATTTAACTTTGCGATGACTGGTTTTATTTGCCGTAACTGTTCCTTCGTTATTACTGGTACCCTTTTTACTTTCGAGGTCAGTCAAGGAACCATTGAGTGAATGCTTCAACCCATTCGGTAACTGAATGGATGTGAAGACGACATCCATTGTTGCTGGCTTGCCGTTCTTCTGCGCTCGTATGACGTTAGTAACATGACCACCGACGACGCTGCCTTGGGGGGCCAGAAGAGTCCCACCTTTCGAATAAATCGGATCGACAAGTGTTGTCGTGAAATGATCTCCGATCCGAGCCTTCTCAGAGTCCAGGTCATCATTCAGTCGGACGCGCAAAACGCGATTCACGCTGACTGAATAGTATGTTGGTCCCTTCTTCTTGGTTTGCGCTGCCAGTGGAGCTGAGTTTCCCACCAACAGCATCAGGATTAGACAAAACCCTAAGACATGACGGTAATTTGAGTTGGCAATGTACATTTAGTTTGCTCCGACGTAAATGGTGGCTCGCTTGCTAATTCGCTGCAGCTGTTGAGTGACCATCACGTCGTTCAATCAGCGCAGAACCAGCAAGTGCGAAGTGTTGTTCGGGCGCAGGGAAACCTGCTTCCGTGAACGACTCACGGATCGCCCGATTCGTGTCGAAGTATACCTGCCAATAGCTCTGATTGTTACAGTAAGGACGCACTGCCAGCACTGGGCCCATCGGCGTAAACCTCAAAATCTCAACATCCGGAGGAGGACTGATGGTGACATTTGGAATAGCTTGAACCCTTTGCTTGAGGAGCTGCGTCGCCCGAACAACGTCAACTGAGTGATCGAGTTGCGCTTCGAGATCGACGCGGCGATATGCGTTTACAGAGAAGTTTTGAATATTGTCAGCGAAGATCTTGCCGTTGCCAACGAACGTGCGAACGTTGTCGAGAGTATCGATCGTGGTGACAAACAGACCAATAATGAGATTCATTGTTTGAGACCCCGTTTGACGGACGGTGTGTAAAAACGCCCGGTTGATCTCCACGTCTTAAGATCAAAATTGCGACGCATTCCACAACGCAGACACGCGCGGTAGCTTTCGGTGTCACGTGTAAACGGTCGGCTCATTTTTCGGTGCCAACAGCGAAAAATTCTGCCGAAAAGGTAATTAAATCCGTCAGAGTTTTTCCGTTCACGTTCGAAAAAGGTGAATTGGGGAATCGAAAACAAAATCCTTGTATCTTGCGTACTCACGATCGACCCTCCCGGCAAAATGCCAGTAACGCACACAGCTTCTCATCCTGTTCAGCACTTAACGAGGTGTGGACGATCGTATTTCCATAATTGCCTAGCTGTTTGAGTGCAGGTGCTGCATTGTGAGATCGAAGCAGCATGAAGATCGCTGAACCATTAGCAACCATCAAAGCTGCCACATCACGTTTGAAGTTACCCGAGTTTTCTAGAGATTTGGTCCACCATTCAGACTCGGGAGTGGACCCATTTGTGTTTCGCGTTATCGCCTTTCCGTTGTTTGGTGAGAATGCAATTCCGTCTGCAACCTGGACCATAACTTCCGAAAGCGGCAGGAACAGCATTGTGCCCAACAATGATCCCCACAACCTGGCCCAACCGGAACCCTTATAAGTTGAGAGATCAATGCTCAAATGGACGCGAGCCTTGCCGTCCTCGTTCAGAGTAACGGCAACAGCTTCATCAAGATCGCGCACCCATGGCCAATCACGACGCCTGAGTTCGTTCAATACTTCAGGGGCTCTAAACTCATCTCTAAAGACAAAAGCAACCAGTTCGCTCACGGTTTTGGCCTGTTAGCAATGACTCAACCTAGAACTGATAGTGCGAGGGAACACGCGACAACGCACTCTGCTCTGGAGGGGAAGTTAAAGGTCCGAAGTGCTTGCGTTTGTTGAGCACTTCACCTCGACTTCAAAACAATTACAGGCGGTTAGCATAGATACTCGAACTAGTTTCGGACATAGGGTGGAATCTGTATTTCGACGTGGGAGGTTTATGTAAGGATTGTCATTGTCGGGGATTGCTGTTGCTTATTGCCGATTTCCGGTCCTTTAGTTGAGTTCTTGAGTTTAGCCGAGCCTTCACCAACCGGAAATTGGCAATCGGCAATCGGCAATTCCTAAGCTTCGACGAGTTGGTTTCGAATCGCGTAGTGGACCAACTCGACAATCGACGTGATATCGAGCTTGCGCATTACTGTCGCACGATGTGTCTCGACAGTCTTTACGCTGATCGACAGCCCGCTCGCTATTTCCTTATTACTTTTTCCTTCCGCTA
>PSRF01000167.1 GCA_003175865.1 Blastocatellia bacterium | reverse complement strand
AACGAGTCGGATATTCGCGTCATCGACCTGGCCACTCGCCGCATATCAACCTTGATCACAGGTGGTACCAATACTTATCCATCGTGGTCGCCCGACGGTAAGAGGATCGCTTTTCGACGAATGGTTAACGAATCCAATTCTGAGGTCTTTGTGGCAAACGCTGATGGCAGTGACGCCCACAACATCACGAACCATCCAACATTTGACGGTTGGCCCGCCTGGTCACCTGACGGCACAAGGATCGCTTTCGCCTCGAATCGAAACTCAAGCTACCAAATCTTCATCATGAAGCCCGACGGCTCTGACGTTAAGTTGTTGGCTAATACCGAGGGTCGTGCAACGGCCCCGGCATGGAGTCCCGACGGGACCCGTATCTATTTTCCGATTTGCAGGAATGTAGACTTCGGAAGCGATTGCGAAATTTACGCGGCGCCCGTGCACTAAATGAGAGAACTTACGTTTCTTTAAACGCGTCGAGATCAGCAAGACTCGATTACAATCTGACCGATGATTTGCGCGACCTGCAAAGAAGTCCTCTCAGAAGGCGCAAGGTTCTGCAGTAGTTGTGGTGCACCTCAACCTGACCGGGATCCTCGCACGGCGGAAACGCTCAAACAAGCAGTGACCACGAACGATCGAGTCACGAGGCAAACGGATGATCAAACTGGTCCACCACTCGATCCGCGAATCGGGCTAACGCTCGATTCAAAATATCAACTGATTGAATGCCTTGGTGAAGGTGCGATGGGTAGCGTCTATCGCGCTCGCCGTCTACACATCGGCGATGATGTGGCTGTCAAACTGATGAGCCCGGATCTAATTCGGCATCAGGGTGCGATCGAACGTTTTCGACGCGAAGCGCGCGCAGCGGCAATGATTCGACACCCCAACATAGTTAGCATCCATGACTTCAGCGATGCTGACGAAGCCTACATTGTGATGGAGCTTGTCAACGGCGAGTCACTTCGCAAGATACTTGAACGCGAAAATCGTTTGTCGGTCCAACGCGCTGTCGTATTGATGTGTGATATCTGTGCCGGTGTTGGAGCGGCGCATCGAAAAGGTTTGCTTCATCGCGATTTGAAACCCGATAACGTGATCGTTACTTCTCCAATTGATGGACGCGAAACAGCGAAGGTCGTGGATTTCGGTTTGGCAAAGGTGCGCGAGGCTGCTGACGTTTCTGCTTTGACACAGACAGGGGCATTGGTGGGAACGCTATACTACATGTCGCCAGAGCAGTGTCGTGCAGAGTCGCTGGACGCGCGAGCAGACGTCTACAGTCTCGGTGCGATGTTGTACGAGATGTTGTCAGGCCAACCCCCTTTCCTTGCTGACACTGCGGTTGGGTTAATCACGAAACATCTGACTGAAACACCTCAGCCGTTTTCTGAACACCTGCTCATTCCGCCCGCACTGTCCCGTGTATGTCTTCGAGCGCTTGCGAAGAACCGAGAAGAGAGGCAAGCGGATGCGATTAAGTTCGCGGAGGAACTGCAAGCAGCAACTTCAAATACAGCGAATGCCGATTTTGTAACGCCGCACTTATCTGTCACTCTAAACCAGAAAAGTCATACTCCATGGGGGTGGATCGCAGCAGGTTTTGGGGTGTTTGTGCTTGCGAGTGTTCTCATCGCCCTCGGCGTTGCGATTAAGCTTGGAGTGTTTGGCTTAACGCACACGGATACGACGAGTGGAAATTCTCCGGTCGAAACCAAAACTGCGCCGGCAGTGAATCGGCCAACCGCCACATCTCAATCGGAAGCTTCAACACGTTCAGCCACAGCCGCCGACCTTCGAGGTACGTGGAAGGGTTCGTATGGACCACTCAACGAACCGGCGACGCTAGTCATCAAGACCCACAAAGGAGACTTTGTCGAAGGTGTCTTAGAACAGAGCTCAACGCAGGTTGCCTTCAGCGGCACAGTGTCATCCGGTGTAGTGCATTTGAAACAGACCAGCGTGTTGAAAGGTGAGGGCTGGAGCCTGGGTGAAGACACTGGCACGCTTTCGGATGATGGAAAGAAAATGTCCGGCACTGGCAAGGATGCTACAGGCGGCCCACTTGGACTGACATACAACTGGTCATTTCAACGAAATTAGGTCTTTAGCGACGTTCTCTTATCATCTTTAGGGAATTGGTCCTGCTTAACATGACCCACGCGAAGAATCGGATCAGAGGATCGTTCACGGCGCGGTTGGCTCTGACTGCGATGGTGGCTATGTTTTATGCCGTATCAGTCCACTGCCAAACATCTGGGCCGCAGACCTCTACTCAATCACAAACGGCTTCTGATGATTGGATTAATCCAGATCGTCCGGGAATTGCCGATGGCAGTACCGTTGTTGGACCAGAAACCTTTCAGATAGAAAGTGGTATTCAGCTGGAGTTTCGTCGGAGTAGGAACAGTAGCGAGCACACCCTATTCATACCCACGTTGCTGCGGTTTGGGATAGCGAAGCGTTGGGAAGCTCGAATCGAAGGAAACACATTCACTAGAGAGAGCACCTTTGAATCGGGAGCCCTTACTGATCAGTCTTCGGGATTTGCGCCCACCTCAATCGGGTTCAAATACCAGTTCTACAATTCAAGCGCGATCACCCTGGGAACAATAGTGCGAGTGTTTCCGCCGTGGGGATCGAGAGACTTTCGCACGCAACACGTTACCGGTGATGTGCGCGTGGCCGCGGATTGGAATTTTGCAAAGCGCGCGAAGTTATCGCTGAATCCAAATATTGGGTTAGCTCGCTACGAAGATGACCAGGGACGATTGTTTACTGCGGGATTGTTTGCAGTCACACTGAATTACCTACCAACTAAAAAGCTAAATCCATTCGTCGATGTGGGTGCTCAGTCGCCTGAGGTAATTGAAGGTCAGTCGGCGGCGGTCTTTGATGGTGGACTTGCGTTTACGATTGAGCGAAATCTTGAAGTGGATGCAAGTGCGGGTACGAGAATACACGGGGTTACTGGACCTCGACCCTTCGTGGCGTTTGGAGTAAGTTGGAGGTCAAGAATATCCCATCGACACCAGGAGTCCATCGCTCAGTTCCCCACAAGAAGCTTTCCACGGAGCACTGTCAACGAGTAGGCAGGCAACTCAACTGAATCAGCGTTCTCTCGATTTAGTGTGGTAGACGATGGCGGATCATTCTTGATGGGAACCGGATTTGACTTGTCGTTGTTAAGAACGTACTGCGCTGCCGAATACTGAAACATTTCCAAAGGAGTTGTGTAGCTCAGTTCTCGACCCCCAGTTTGAAATCGTATTTTCAGTTTATAGCTCTGCTGGGGATCCTTGTTGATTAATAAAACTGACCACAATCCGTCGGGTCGATGAACCGGATAGGCACTCAGAATATTCAAGTCGCGTTGAGTGGAATCATTCACAGTCGCCAAATAAAGTTCGTGCAAACCTTTACTGCCTAGCCAGTCCTGCGTCACTAAGCGCGCGCCATAATACGGAGCGTACGGGTATTGGATCTTTCCGTTCTCATCCATGAAAAACAGCATGTTGTTTCCGGCGGTGCATTGATCGGTTACGGGCCGTGAGCCCGCGTATCCGTACAAAAAGGCCTGATCACCTCCCAGGGTAAGAAAACGCCCCACAACGTCTGCATTGAAGAGAGCACCCTCTATGCTGATTTCGGCGCGTGTAGCAAAAGCAGAAAAGCCGTATTCAGAAATGATCCAAGGAAATTTGTGTGTGACTCCCTGTTGTTGCATCTCGTTAAGTGCATCAGTGAGCATGTCGGAGGCGCTTGCGAGTTGATCCTCTACAGATTCGCAGACATCGTCGAATGGATACCATTCGAACGAGAAGAAGTTGTAATCATTTAGTCGATCATGCTGGCTTAGGTAATGCAGGAACCGACGCATCCAGGTGCTATTGCCAAACTTGTATTTGCGACCGGTTGTGTCAGGTTCGATCTCCTGGAAACTTGGTCCACCGAGTCTAAGCGTCGGATCAACTGCGTGAAGTGCGCTAGCCCATTGCAAGTACATCGCGCCATAGTCTTCGGGAGTTATATATTGCCCATCTGGTTCTTCACCAAGTTCGACGCGGTCAAAGCTGTAGCCGTGTGACCTAAGATAACTCAACTCATTCACCGCATTTTCAGGCGTATCGAAGAGTAGTCCCACCGGCGTGACCATTGGCAAACCGTTCGTCAAACCATTTCTGAATATGCGGTCAAGCCCAGGCTGTTCCTCGCTCTCATTGATATCGTTTTCAGTATGCCAAGGGTCGGTTGATGAAACGTGCATTACCGTCTGCTTCAACACATCGTTGTTATGACGGATAACATCTTCAAACTTATCCCGTTGAACACAGCCGGCATAGATTTCACGCAATGCATAACCCAAACGATCGCGAATGTCGTTTGAATTTTGCGGTCCTGTGTTTGAAGACCGTTCGAGGAGGATGCGTACAAAACGAGTCTTGATTGGTCGTGACGCAAGTCGCAAGAGAACTTCGCCACTCTTGCCCCCACGGATTAAACCTCGAGGGAAATCGTGCCACATGCCGACGGGACTCAGTGCGACGTCACTTATATCTTCGAAGTCGGCATACTGAACACGATATGAAGTTGCGAATGGAGTGCCCCACAACAGTCGCAACGCGTTGATGTTCTCCTTTGTTCCGAACTCGATCACTATCCACTGTTGATGGAGTGTGTTGCCTTCGTGAGTGAAGTGTTCATCCAGATATGGATTACTCTTCCAGAAGCTTTCGGGATCACCGTCGTCGAGTCGCGAGTATCCGACATTGTTAGCCTGATCGATGGTGTTGCCACGCCGGGGCAGAGAATAGCCGTAGGACAGCGAAATCGGATCTGGTGATGTGGAATCTGAGATCCAGTAACCTTGTTTATGAGCTGGATCAGTCCATGTACCATGCGGATTCCAGTGCCAAACCTCGTTACCTAATTCAGTGCGCAGACGGTAAATCAACGACTGGAATCCGGCCGAACGCATCAACTCGATATTCTGAGGACTCAGTTGTAGATCGGCCTGGCCTTTTTCTTTGCCGTCCACTGCAGCCCCCAGAGCGTGCGATGGATCAAATCGATTGACGATGCGTGAGGTCCTCACCGTCACGATGACCTGTCGCGACTCTCCGTCTTGGGAGTTGCGGGCGAATGCGACACACGGCGTTGCCAGCACTGCCACGATTAGCATCCAGCAAAGCGGCACTACTATTGATTCCCGAATTGTCACGCCCCTCATGATGTTGTTAATACACTTCAACGCCGCTCGTCTTCAATACTGCAACGGTGGGATTTCGCTCTGTGCAAAAGCCGGTTCGAATTGGAGAGTGAAACTCTGGACGACATTTCAACTTCCGAGATCGTTTGAAAAGTACGACGCGGTTCCACTCCTCACGGAGTGAAGCCCAACTACAACTTTCAGAATGAACATGTGTAACACATTTGCCTTAAGGCAAGGCAGTTAACTGTCGCTCAATATTAAAGTCACAACTCTGATGCTTACGTTTTTCCAGGATCTGAAATACGCAATCCGTTACCTACGAAAGCAGCGCGGCTTTACCGTGGTTACCGTTCTTACGATTGCGCTCGGGATCGGCATCAATACAGCTTTATTCACGGTATTCGACGCCTTTTTCCTGAAGCCACTTCCCCTGAAAGATCCGTCACACCTCGTCAATCTTGAAGGCCGAGACAAACAGCGCTTCAGTCGCCGTCTGTTCTCCTATCTCGACTATCTCGATTATCAGCAACAGAACGCTTCAGTCGCCGAACTGGTTGCGTGGAATAAAGTCAGTGCGACCCTCGGTGAAGCGCCACCAGCTGATGCTGATAACTTCATGCTGCCAGAAGGTTACGAATACATCTTCGGAGAGATCGTTTCTACTAATTATTTCAACGTGCTGGGCGCATCGATGCACTTGGGGCGTGGATTTGCGCAAAGTGAAGACACCGACACGGGATGCTCGGCGCTCGTCTTAAGTCATGCTTATTGGCAGCGTCATTACAAGTCGGACGCTTCCATCGTCGGCAAGGAAATTATCCTGAAAGGGCATTCGTTCACTATCATCGGTGTTGCGGAGCCCGGCTTCATTGGTACGACTCCCGACTCGCCGTCATTTTGGGTTCCACTGCTTGCACGTGACTTCCTGATTCAGGCTGGGAGTTGGGGTCACAAGACATGGCGGACAGAGCGCAATTTCGATGCGTTTACGTTGTTGGCTCGAATCAAGCCAAACGTCTCTGAAGGGCACGCACTAGCAGCTTTTCAAGTCACAGCGAATCGTCTCGTCGAACAATACCCGGATGAAAATCGCAAGACACTGCTAAGCGTCGAGCGTGCTGGTACCTTCTCGACACTCAGCGAGGATGTCGCCGCGATTGTTCTACCGCTGGCGATTGGGTTTGGGCTGGTGTTTCTTGTTGCCTGTGCGAATGTCGCAAACCTCCTGTTAGCACGGTCGATTGCCAGACAACGAGAGATTGGTGTTCGTGTTGCTCTTGGTGCAAGACGTTTACGTATTATCAGACAGCTTTTAACTGAGAGCATTCTGTTGGCTGTCCTGGGAGGTGTCGTCGGATTGCTGGTTGCAATCTGGACCCTGCGCATTGTCTACCCGATTATTCTCTCAACACTTCCATCTGCCGAACTCGCAGCTGGATTTACATTGGATCTATTTCCTGACTGGCGTGTCTTTGTCTTCACGCTCGCCGTTGCGGCGATCGCAGGTGCCGTGGCCGGGATTGCGCCTGCGATTCAGGTGTCGCGTCCCAATGTTGTTACTGCACTGAAGGATGAAACTTTTGAAGGGCCCTTGAGTGGGTCGCATTTGCGTAGCGGTCTTGTAGTCGCACAAATCGCAGTCTCTCTCTCGCTGTTAATCGCTTCTGGCTTGCTCGCTGTGAACGCATACCGTCTTCGACGAATCGATATTGG
>PSRF01000176.1 GCA_003175865.1 Blastocatellia bacterium | reverse complement strand
TGCTAGTTACATTCAATGTCCTCTTTGCCGAAACTAGCAGGCGAGGACGCCTCGCTCCCAGCACTTACCTTCCCTTCCATAAACCCTGCGCCACCAACGGCACATAGTTCTCCAATCCTTCAGGTCGAAACTCAACCGTGCGCTCCTGCTCGGCACTCATGTAGGAGGTCATCAACAACTCCGTAATCTCCAAACCATCATAAAAATTTTCTTCAGGTTGCTTACCATCGAGGAAACATTGGACCATGTAACGGTTCTGCGACTCATATCCGTACTCAGCCGCCTCGTTTCCGAGGATCGGCATTAATCCCTGCTCCGCATTTTGTTTCTCAACCAGATCTTCACCCGCGTCGCCTTTAACTTCTCGGCTCATGAAAAGCTTTAGTCCGCTATCGAGCGAGTTCATCGCCAGTGAGTACTCGGGCCCGAGCACTTCAAGACTCAAACGCAACCCGGCACCGACATAACTCCAGGATGTTGTGACCTCAACGATCAGTGGATTGTTGTTTTCGTCAACGTAATTGATTGTCGCGCGCGCAAAATCTTCAGCGGGCTTGTTTTTATAGTCGACTGCCGCGCCCATGTTCTTCTTCAGTAACTCCACATACTCCGGTCTGGACCACTTCAAGCTTCCTATCTGCGCCGACACTTTCACAGGTCGAATACTCGAACGAGATGCACCAGGTTCAGTCAACATAAAACGCGCAACTTCAATACTGTGACACATCATGTCGTTGAGTACGCCGCCACCTTGCAGTTCACCACACCAGAACCATGGCGAGTGTGGCCCACTGTGTTCCTCAGCCGCGCGCGCCAGGTAAGGCCTGCCCGTAAGTGACGCAGCGCGACTCCACATGATCTGTTTGCCGCGTGCTACGCTTGGCGCAAAGATCTGATCTTCCAGATATCCATGGAGCAGCCCGGTCTCCTCAACCAGCTGCACCATACGACGCGCTTCGCCAACGTTGCGAGCAAGGGGCTTTTCGCAGGCTACACCAAGGAGTTTGCCCTTGCCGGAACTGACGGCATCGCAAATCGCCTGCATGTTCTCGACCCGCAGATGGTTGGGACCACAAAGCCAGATGCAGTCGATCTCCGGAGCTGCAACCATTTCCTCGATCGAATTGAAAGCGCGCGCTTCACCAATGCGTAGTTGTTGCGCAATGCCAGCCGTCTCTTCCGCATGCTCGCGGTTGGGACTGTAGACCCCGCGGACATCAGCGTCGCGCACACCACGCCACGCCTGCAGGTGAAATTTCGCGACAAAGCCACTTCCAATAAATCCAATACCCAACCTCTTCGTCATCGACTCGAACTCCCATGCGTCATATTTGTCCCATTTGTCCTCTGATTCTAATGGGATTCGTTGGACGTGTTGCTTTACAATGCTCACCCACCAAAGAAGCGGCACATTCTGACATCATCGACGCTATTGGTCACTATTGTTTTTTGAACAATATCAATGAGGCCCTCATGAATAAGACTCGAATCCTGCAATTGATACTTGTCACACTGATCGTTCTTATGTCGAGCAACAAAACTCTTTCGCAGCAAACTTCTCTCGGCGCATTCGGGGGGCAGACAGATGTTGGCAGTCCGGTTCATTCTGGAGGTGCAAGCTACGATACAGAAAATCAGGAGTACACGATCGAGGGTTCAGGTACAAACATGTGGGCCGTGCGCGACGAGTTTCATTTTGTCTGGCAACGTCTCACAGGCAACTTTATCCTCACCGCAAACGCTCGCTTCATAAGCAAAGGCGTAGAAGAGCATCGAAAAATCGGCTGGATTGTTCGGTCGAATCTTGACGCTGACGCCGCACAAGCCAGCGTGGTCCTGCACGGAAATGGACTCACGTCGCTCCAGTTCAGAAGAACAAAGGCTGGAAACATCGAGGAAAAGATTTCGTCTATTAAGGCACCCAACGTCTTACAACTTGAGCGACGAGGTAATCGCTATATCATGTCTGTCGCTCAGTTTGGTGAAACATTCACGAGCGACGAGGTTTCGCTCGATCTTGGCGAAGAGGTTTATGTTGGTCTGTTTGTCTGTTCACATAACAAGGACGTCACCGAGAAAGCCGCGTTTAATAACGTGCGCATTACTGTGCCCGCAAACGAAAACTTTGTTCCATATCGTGATTATATTGGCAGTAATCTTGAAATCATGGATGTCGCAACCGGCGGTCGAAAGACAATCTACACCGCGAAAGATTCGTTTCAAGCACCAAACTGGACCAAGGATGGGCGCGCACTAATCTACAATCGCAACGGTCGCCTGTACCGATTCGATCTTAAGAACAACATCCCCGAACCAATCGATACTGGCTTCGCAATCAATAACAATAACGACCACGTGCTTTCGTTCGATGGCAAGATGCTCGCTATCAGCAATCACAGCAAGGATGATGGGAACGCGTCGATTGTTTACACCGTGCCTGTAGCAGGTGGGACGCCGCGTCGGGTAACTTCGAATGGTCCATCTTATTTGCACGGCTGGTCCCCCGATGCAAAGTTCTTGGTTTACACGGGCGGTAGGAATAACGAGTTTGACATCTACAAGATTTCAGTAAAAGGCGGCGAAGAGACAAACCTGACGAACTCGAAGGGGCTTGATGATGGACCGGAATACACACCCGATGGCAAGTATATCTACTTCAACTCCACTCGCTCAGGAACGATGCAGATCTGGCGGATGAAGCCTGATGGTAGTTCGCAGGAACAGGTAACGAATGATGAATTCAACAACTGGTTTCCGCATATTTCGCCGGACGGCAAGTGGATCGTGTTTCTGTCGTTTCTAAAGGACGTTGCACCGACGGATCATCCGTTCTACAAACATGTGTACATTCGGCTGATGCCAATCGATCAGGCGAAGCCAAAGGTGATCGCTTATGTTTATGGTGGTCAGGGAACGATCAATGTCCCTTCGTGGTCGCCGGACAGTAAAAGGATCGCGTTTGTTAGTAATACAACACTGAACTGAGCAATACCACCGGTTTCACACCGGTGGTCATTAGGCTTGACCTAATCGGAGTCACAGCCCAGCGATTGATGCCACCGACTTCATGTCGGTGGAGCTTCACGTTCTAGCATGCTAAGTGAATTCTATTAAGAGGGCAGACGTTGATCCTCCACCGACTTAAAGTCGGTGGTATCAAATTATCGATGCATGGACGATTAGGCTGAAAATAAGTACCACCGGTATAAAACCGGTGGTGTTTGTCGGTAAATGCGAAAGTATGAACTTAAAGCCAACAAGAGCTAAGCGATGCATAGCTGTCGTCATGCTCGTTTGCAGTGTTGTTGCCTTGTTCCTTACCAGTGTCCAGCACTCTACAGCGCAACACTCAAGAGGCACTGGGCCAAGTTTCAAAGGACCCGTGGGTCTTCAACTCTACAGTCTGAGAGATCAATTCAAGTCTGATGTACCAGGCACGCTCGATAAAGTTAAAGGAATGGGATTTAAATACGTTGAGTTGGCGGGAACATATGGCGTGCCTCCTGACAAGTTTAAGCAACTGCTAGACGTGCGTGGTCTCAAGGCTGTCAGTGGCCACTTCCCTTATGAGCAGTGTCGCGACAACATCGAACAGATCGCTCGCGAAGCGAAGATTTTTGGACTCGAATATGTAGGTTGTTCATGGATCCCGCACCAGGATCCTTTCGATGACAAGACGACTCGCGAAGCTGCGGCAGTCTTCAATCTCGCGGGAGAAACACTCGCAAAACACGGGCTGAAGTTTTTCTACCACACGCACGGCTACGAGTTTCTGCCATACGGAAACGGGACTCTGTTTGATCTACTCGCGTCGGAGACAAATCCAAAGTACGTGCGATTTCAGATGGACGTCTTTTGGATAGTCAACCCGGGCCAGGATCCTTTAAAGCTCCTGGCGAAGTACGGCAACCGTTTTGAACTAATGCACGTGAAGGACATGAAGGTAGGAACGCCCCAGGCATTTACCGGACATTCTGATGTTACTAACAGCGTAGTTCTCGGTCAGGGCGTGATCGATTGGCCCAACATCTTTCGCGCTGCGAAAAAGGCAGGCGTGAAGTGGTATTTCGTTGAAGACGAATCGCCATCTGCGGAGACTCAAATCCCAAAGAGTCTGAGCTATCTCGAACAACTGAAATTCTGACGAGCAAGTTTGAAGCTTTTACCCTTTAGTAGTATCTATCGAGTAGATCACTCAAGCTCTTCTGTTGGATCGCGTAAGTCTCGTGCGCCAACTCTGAATAGCGAACCAGCTCAGATTCAAAAGTAAGCGCACGAGACGTACGCGGTCCGACGGAAGAGCTTGACTGATCTAGTCAACGTGACTACTAAAGGGCGCCTTACTTTACTCGTTGTACCAGACAACTATTAACTCGATATGCGACTGATATTTGTATGTTTCATTCACGCATTAATGCTCTTCGCCGGTGTGGCACGCATAAACGCTCAAACCACGCGCATCCCCGTCATCCTCTCCACCGACGTTGGCAATGAGATTGATGATCAGTGGGCAATCACGTATCTCCTGCTGCAATCGCGCTTCAACGTCTTAGGAATAATGTCTGCACACGCTCCCACAATCGCCGCACCAGCAGGTCACACCTCTTATCGCATTCTTGTTGACGTCGTTGAGAATCGACTTGGAATGCGCAAACACCCTCCACTAATCGAGGGCGGTGACGTGCCACTAAACGATGCGAAGACACCTATCTCAAGTCCAGCCGTGAGATTTCTGATTGCGCAATCCAAGAACTTCTCAAGTGAAAATCGCTTAACCGTCCTGATGATTGGCGCCGCAACCGACGTCGCATCCGCAATTCTGCTCGATCCAACAATCATCGATCGCATACGCGTTGTTCAAATGGGGTTCACTAACGAAAAAGGTGGGGAGGAGTTCAACGTCGCCAACGACGTGCATGCTGTTCAGGCAATTCTGGATTCGAATGTGCCGCTCGTTATTGGGCCGGGCGATGTTTGTCGCGCAAGCCTTTCTCTGACATACGACCAGGCCAAGAATATGCTGAGCGCGCGCGGATCAATCGGTAGCTGGTTGTGGGAAGAGTATCAGGCGTGGTATTTCCGTTATGTCAAACCACTCAGGGTCAACGACTTTTCCAAATCATGGGTTATCTGGGACGACATTACGCTCGCGTACGTCCTAGGTCTGACGACACAGCACATGACACCAAGACCGCGACTGCACGACAACATGACCTTCGAACAAGTCAACACGGATAGAGTCATAACCTGGATCACCACCGTGGACGAAAAGACGATGTGGTCCGACTTTTTGAAACTTGTGGACACGTATCAACGAATACACAAGATTCCAATGCGCAACTACGGTCGCCTGACTTTCGGGATGCCATAACTGTAGGGGGGCGGCACTCCGTGGCCGCCCTTCCTTTGAACGAATCCTA
>PSRF01000394.1 GCA_003175865.1 Blastocatellia bacterium | reverse complement strand
GGTAACGATGTGGCACGCGAAGGTGTTGGTACCGGTGATTCCGGGACATCGTGTACGATTTCTTGCCCTTCCGGTTCGGTGAGCGCCTCCTCGACTGAAGAGATCAAATGTGCAAACTCAATCCGTGACTGCGTTGGTGGAGGAGACGGCACAACTGGCGCTGACAACTTGAAATCCGTTTGGAAATCTCTGGAAAGATTACTCTCGGTCGTTCCGAATGAACTCTGATTGAACTCTGCAGGTGCCGTCGGACTCATAACTACAGGTTCCTCCTGCCAACCGACACTCGCTGAAAGCGCCTGAGATGCTTCAGAGGCAGTCTCCTGCGGTACAACTGCACGCTCCTCTTTGACGTATCCACCCGCGGCCAGTGCATCCTTCACAGCTTCTCGCACGGCATCAGACACAGCAGCTGCTCGACGGAAACGCACTTCCGTCTTCGCCGGATGTACATTCACATCCACTTCTTCAAGTGGCGTTTCGATGAACAACAACGCCGCTGGATACACACCGTGCGGCAGAATCGAACGATAACCTTCCGAAAGCGCACGGCCCACTAACCGGTCACGCACGAACCGCCGATTCACAAACAGGTACTGGGAATCGCGTGTGGTGCGTCGGTCGCGTGGCGCGGAAACATAACCACTCACGGTTGCCACTTGCGGATAGCCGCCGTTGACTTCGAGCAAGTTACTCAGGAATTCCTCGCCAAAAATCTGGTAGGCTCGTTCGCGTAGATCATTCGCCGGAGAAACGTGCAAAACTTCACGGCCGTTTGCCGCAAACGTAAATGCAATCTCCGGATGGGCGAGCGCGTAATGAGTTACAAGGTTCGTGAGATGAAACGTCTCAGTTGCTTCTGAGCGCAGAAACTTTCGGCGAGCCGGAACATTGAAGAACAGGTCGCGTACGATAATCGTCGTTCCGCGCGGGTGCGGTGCATCTTTGACGTTTCTCATCCGCCCACCTTCGATCGTCACCCTGGTAGCGGCCGCCGTCTCATCGGTGCTCGTGACCAATTCAACCCTGGCCACCGAAGCAATCGAAGCCAGAGCTTCACCTCGAAACCCGAGTGAGGCAATGGAACTGAGATCTTCGGCTGTGCGAATCTTCGAAGTCGCGTGCCGTTCAAACGCTAGTACTGCATCATCACGATCCATTCCATGACCATCGTCCAGGGTCTTTAGTAACCGGCGCCCACCGGCTTCGATTTCAATCACGATGCGCGATGCACGTGCATCAATTGCATTTTCAACTAATTCTTTCGCGACGGAAGCGGGCCTTTCCACGACTTCACCGGCAGCGATTTGGTTTGCAACGTGGTCAGGGAGTACGCGGATGTTTGACATGGATGTGAGTATTTTGAGCTTTGAGCTTTGAGCTTTGTTCTTTGTGTTTTCTGTCTTAGTGCTTCGATAACAAAAACAAAGTTCAAAGCACAAGGTGCCAAGATCTAAAGATAGACCACCTGATGTTCATTACTACTGAGATTGATCGCATTGTAAATCCACTCAATCACGTACGTGCCGTGGCGAGCCAGCAACGATGTGATATTGATGTGACGCTCCTGCAGGTCCTTGTTTGGATAGAGTTGCTCAAAAGCACGCAACAGCTGTCTCTGTGCAGCTTCGTCGCGAGCAATCTGCGCGCGATGAAAACGGGAACGTAGACCTTCAAGTTGGTAGTTGATCTTTCGCCGGCCGGTGTCGAGCGCAGTTGCCAGTGTCGGATCGATCGCATGAAGGTCGCGTCTCAGCCGATCAAGTTCGCTGTTGACCTTCTGTTCCGCGTCGGTAAAGAGCTTCGCCGTATTCGCACCGAGATGTTCTTCAACCACAAGTTTCAACACAGGCTCAAGACCTTCGAAGAAGTCGTCGAGCTTCAGTCCATATCTTTCGAGCGTCCGTCCAGTGTGATGCTCAATCATGGTCAAACTCGACCTCGGCAGAATCGGTGTAACAGGTCTTTCAAGGACTCGATAGACCTCAGCGGTTTGTGCGAAGTACGCAATTTCGGCGGCGCCGCCGTGATAGGCAATCGTTGGCAAAAGATAATCCTGGACCACCGCTCGCAACGTAACGTTCGGACTGAATTGTTGCGGCGATCGCAAAGCGAGTTCAGCTAATTCTTCCGACGTGTACTCGCCTTCACACTCCTTTGCTTTGTACTTACCGTTCTCTAACCGAGTGACTGCGTGTCGCTTTCCTTCCTGGTTATGCAAGAACAGCGGAAACGAGTTCGCGGAAGCTAAAACTTGCGCGTGATAGCCAGCTTCCTCCAACTCACGGCTGCGCCTCTCAAGAGCTTCACCAATCTCGGGCGCTTTTGCAGCAGCCCTGGCATAAAGAGGGGCTGCAAGTTGTTTCAAGTTCTCATCCAGTGGATCGAGGAAGATTAACCCGTAGCGACCGAGCAGCGAGGTCATCATCGTCGCAAAGCTGTCTACATAACCGCGTCCAGGAACCCATGCTTGTTTGAGCAACACTTTCATGTCTGCTGCGAATTCCGAATTGGGCAGTAACTCAAACAACTGATCCAACACCGCGTTAATCGAGTCGTCCAGCAATACGTGTCCGACTGGTTGTGCCTCCTGATGGAGATCCTCGGAAACTTCCACTTTATCGAGACGGCACTCGCGATTGATAAACTCGGCGAGGGCCACTTCTGCGAAGTCGTGATCTTCTGATGCCATCCAGAACACCGGAACACTTTTCGTATCGCGCTGCGAAAGACAACCCGCAAGTTTCACCGCTGATAGTGCCTTGTAGATTGTGTAAAGCGGTCCCGTAAAGAGTCCTGCTTGTTGTCCAGAAACCACAGCAATGCAATCCGCTTCACGAAGAAGAGCGATGTTATTCAAGGTTTGTTTGCCGGCACCCCAACGTCTATTCATTGCCTCGAGAGCGTCACAAACCCTTTCGCGATCGACCTGATAGTTGTCTAGGACCTCGGTCACTCTTTGCGGCAACTCATGATGAAACCTGACGGCAGATGGATAAAACTGACGTAAGCTTATGGGGTCCTTCAGGTAATCGAGAAACAGACGCGTTTGGTGCGGAATGCGCTCAAACGGAAGTGTTTCAACTCGCAGACCAGATTCTTCAGGCGTGCTGTAACAAGCGGGTTCGGCTGTACTCAAGTGGGTTCGCTCCTGCGGGTCATTTTACGCGTGAGGAAGAAGTCTTGCCAGCGAGCGGCTTAAGTGCTGGGAGCGCAGGCGTCCTCGGCTGCTAGTTAACCTTAAAGTCAACATCAACGTACCAAGCAGGTGAGGACGCCTGCGGCTCCCAGCATCACGCGTCGATATGCGTTGTCGGAATAGTTTCCAATTCTGCACTTGCTTCGGTGAGCAGTTCTTTGATCTCAGCTCGCGCCTCATCCGATGGTCCACTCAAGGGTGCACGCACTGCACCACCAACATAACCTCGCATATCGAGCGCAGCTTTCAATCCGCCGATGCCGTATTTCGTTGTGACGGCCGCGGCAAATGGAGTCAGTTTCGTTTGCAATCCTTCTGCGCGTTCAACTTCATTCGCGCGAAACGTACGCAGTACTTCGACGCACACCTCGGGAACAGCACAGCCAACTGCAAGAATTCCTCCAGTGGCTCCGGCTTTCAGTGCGTCGAGTAGAACAGTTCCATTGCCCGTCATCAAAGCGAAATCGGGCGGACATAATTCCACTGTCTTTCTGAATCCAGCGATATCATTTGAACTGTCTTTTGCGCCGATTATGTTTTGATGCACTGCAAGTCTAGCGATTGTTTCGGGTTCAATTTTGACACCAGTTAGTGCTGGCATGCTGTAGAGGAGAACAGGAACAGATGACCCGTCAGCAACAGCGGTGTAGTAATCGATCAAGGTTTGCTGTGTTATTGCGGTGCGATAGAAGAATGGAGTGATGACCAGCACTGCATCCGCTCCGATATTCGCAGCAGTGTTTATTTCGTTGATAGTTACTCTGGTGCTTTGCTGACCTGCACCCACAATGAAAGCCATATTTCCTGGCACAACGAAGCGTGCTTGTTCAACAACTGCTACAAACTCCCGTTCATCGAGATGCATGCGTTCGCCCGTTGATCCGAGCATTGCGTATCCGCTGATGCCAGTTTTGTTCCATTGCGAAAGGTTTGACGCGAGGCTTTGCTTGTCCAAGGACGAATCGGGATTGAACGGTGTAGTTGCCGGTAGGAGAATGCCGCGTAGGTTTTCAGATAAAGGTGTCATGGTCATATCGTGTCTTCAGCGTCAGCGCATTATCGGATTTCAAGCGTCGAGTCGCAAACGTGAATTCATGAGCGTCGTTATCATACGGCATCCGGAGATTACGACGATCATTAGCTACCTTGTTTAGATCTGAGTAATCTGTGCACTCCGTGGATATCGATTAGTAGGAGCGTTCCATGAACTTCATGCCCAAAGTGTTCCGCCTGGCCGTTTTGATTTTAGTCGTATTCCAGCTGTCGTCATTGCAACGTCCTGTTCGTATCACCTTTGTTCTAACGTCGCCCGATCTTCCTGATGACACCAAAGTCTTCATCACCGGTGGAACCGAACAGCTAGGCATGTGGGATCCTGGCAAGGTTCTAATGGAATCAAAAGGCAACCACACCTGGAGCAAGCAAATTCAACTCGCTGGTCCAATGTCAATTGAATACAAGTACACACTAGGCTCATGGGAGCGCGAAGGGGCAGATGCGACAGGTGCGCCGCTGAAAAACCTGGTCGCGGATGTTAAAGGCGACACAACGATCAAAGATAACATCCTTTTCTGGACCAAAGGGGTCCGCCAAAAAGTTGTTCAGGGTCAAATCACCGGAACAGTCAAATACCATCGCGCGATGAAAGGCGAGGGTCTTCAAAATCGCGATCTGATCGTCTGGTTACCTCCCGACTATGACTCGAACAAAACCGCACGTTATCCGGTCGTCTACATGCACGATGGTCAAAACATCATCGATCCGGCGACCAGTGCTTTCGGTGTTGATTGGTCAATCGATGAAACCGCGGATCGATTGATCAAAGAAAAGGCGATTCCCCCGCTTATCGTTGTCGGAATCTACAATACAGGTGATCGCATGAAGGAATATGTACCCGGTGACAAAGGAACCGCATACATGAACTTCATAGTGAAGACAGTTAAACCATTCATCGACTCAAACTACCGAACCAAGTCTGATCGGGAGAACACGATCGTCGGCGGATCGTCAGCCGGCGGCATCATTTCATTCATGTTGGTCTGGGAACATCCCGATGTATTTGCGAAAGCTATCTGCATGTCACCCGCATTCAAGACACCTACTTCGATGGGCAGTGGATGGAATTATGCGAAGGTTGTACGAACAGCAAAAGAGAAGCCGGGCAATGTCTTCTTCTACATCGATAATGGTGGAGTTGGATTGGAGTCACAACTCCAACCTGGCATCGACGAGATGATCAGCTCACTTAAGGCAAAAGGATATGTTGAAGGAAAGGACTTTGTTTTCATACACGACGTCAATGCGAAACACTTCGAAGCTGATTGGGCTAAACGCTTTCCAGAGGCCTTGACGATCGTGATGAAACACTAATCGCTGT
>PSRF01000034.1 GCA_003175865.1 Blastocatellia bacterium | reverse complement strand
AACCGAAAGCAACGACAAATCAAAAATCAAAAATCAAAAATCTAAAATAACGAAGTGCAAAAGCTAGCTGAAATCTGTATCCGCCGCCCGGTCTTCGCGACAATGATCGTGTTGTCACTCGTTGTCGTTGGCGCGGCCGGGTTTTTTAAACTCGGTGTCGACCGCTTTCCTTCCGTCGACCTCCCGACAATTAGTGTGCGAACTAACTTGCCTGGCGCTTCCCCAGAAGAAGTTGAATCGCTTGTTAGCCAGCCTATTGAAGAAGTCGTAAACACCGTCGATGGCATTAGCGAACTCCGCTCTGTATCCGGACAGGGCACCTCGATTGTCATCATCACCTTCAAGCTGGATCGAAACCTTGAATCTGCCGCACAAGATGTTCGCGACCGCGTGACAAGTCTTGGTCGTCGTCTTCCTGAAGACGCGACACCTCCGATTGTTCAGAAATTCGACAACGACAGTAATCCGATTCTGACACTTTCCCTATCGGCCGACCGATCTCTGCGTGAATTGACGGAACTGGGCGACAAGACTGTTCGCCCGCAACTTGAGCGAATCAGCGGTGTCGGCGAGGTTCGCGTCGTTGGCGGCCTCGACCGTGCGATCAACGTTTGGATCGATGCTGAACGACTCGCAGCTTATCAAATTTCAATTTCGCAGGTTCGTCAGGCGCTGCAGCGACAAAACGCAGATGTTCCCGGCGGGAATGTCACCACGAACAAAGAGGAACTGACACTACGCACGCTGGGTCGTTTCACTGATCCTCGACAGTTCGAAGATCTCGTTATCGCCAATGTCAACGGCTCACCCGTCAAACTGCGTGACGTCGGCCGGGTTGAGGACGGCACGAAAGAACAACGTTCGTTGTCGCGTCTGAACGGTGTTCCTACCGTGACGCTAGACATTAGGCGACAATCCGGTGCAAACACGGTCGAAGTCATAAACGGCATAAAGGAAGCTCTGCCGCACGTTGGAGCACAATTACCTGAAGACGTAAAGCTCGAAGTCATCCGCGACCAATCGCGTTACATCGAAGCCGCCCTACACGAAATTCAGACCCACCTTGTGCTGGGAAGCATCCTTGCAAGTTTGGTTGTGTTGGTGTTCATGCGTTCGTGGCGCTCGACATTGATCGCTGCTGTCGCGATTCCGTGTTCAGTAATTTCAACGTTCGGCATGATGCGTGCGCTGAACTTCACGTTGAATAGCGTCACTATGCTTGCGCTGGTGTTGATGGTCGGTGTGGTCATAGACGATGCGATCGTAGTACTTGAAAACATCTTTCGCTTCATTGAAGAGAAGCGTATCGATCCAAAGGAGGCAGCACGTGAGGCAACGAAAGATATTGGCCTCGCTGTACTCGCCACAACTCTGTCACTTGTGGTGATCTTTTTGCCCGTATCGTTCATGTCGTCGATCTCGGGAAGGTTTCTTTATCAGTTCGGTATTACCGCCGCAGTCGCGATCATGGTGAGCTTGTTAGTCTCGTTCACTCTGACACCAATGATGAGTTCGCGTCTCGTCAAAGTCAGCGACGCGGGTGGTCATGGATCACCGGCTTCGCGGCGTGGTTTCTATCGTTGGATTGATACCGGCTACACACACATGCTTGCATTTGCGATGCGCCACCGCATAGTCGTTGCGGTCTTGTCGCTCGCGGTGATTGCATCCAGTGTGCCCCTTTACCGCTCAGTCAAACAGGAGTTCATTCCAACTAATGTTGACGAGGCAGAGTTTGAAGTCAGCGTAAACGGACCCGAAGGAACAAACCTTGCAGTAATGAACGAGACGCTAACTGCGATGGAAAAAGATATCGCAACAACACCCGGTGTCACCGTGGTGCTCTCATCTGTTGGCGGTAACTTCCTCGGTGGAGTTAATCAGGGTGGGGCCTACGTGCGAATTGCCCCTCACGAAGAACGAACACTTTCAATCGGTCGGATTTGGCGTGAACTGAAGAATGGCACCCCGCTCCATGCTTTCCAGGGAAACTACACGCAACAAGACGTAATGACCGAAGTGCGCAAGCGACTTCAGAAGTACTCGCCGATGCGCATCGGTGTTCGCAACCAACAGTCATTCAACTTTGGCGCAGGTGGCAGGACTGATATCGACTTTGTCTTTCGTGGACCTGACATCGTTGCCCTCGCCGGCTATGCAGATGATCTTTTGGAGCGCTCAAAGAAGCTCGGAGGCATCGTAGACGGCGATACCACACTAAAACTCAATAAGCCGGAGCTGCGGGTTGTCATCGACCGAGACCGAGCTGCGGACCTGGGCGTGGATAGTTCTGACATTGCAACGAGCTTGCGTCTAATGGTTGGCGGAGAGGAACAAACGTCGCGTTACAGAGACGAATCTACCAACGAAGACTACGATGTACAGCTGAGGTTGAACGAAAGAGATCGTACAGACGTAAACACGATCAGTAGATTGTATGTTCCTTCAAATCGCGGTGGCTTGGTTCGTCTCGACAATCTCGTAAAAATCAAACGCGACACGAGTCCCTCACGAATTGATCGACTTGATCGCGAGCGCCAGGTCTCAGTTCGTGCTTCCGTTGCCCCAGGCTATGCGCTCGCCGACCGCATCGATGCGTTACGCAAGACAGTGGCTAACGACATGAATTTGCCCGCCGCTTATACGACAACAGTTTCAGGTCGTGCTCGCGAGTTGGAACGTACGTTCACAGAGTTTATCTGGGCGTTCATTCTGTCGATCCTGTTCATGTACATGATCCTCGCTTCGCAGTTTGAAAGCACGGTTCACCCGCTAACCATTCTGCTGAGCCTGCCGCTGTCGGTACCGTTCGCATTGCTGTCGTTGTGGGGAACTGGAGACACGCTCAACTTATATTCAGCGTTGGGTATTCTCGTGTTGTTCGGTGTGGTTAAGAAGAACGCGATTTTGCAGATCGATCACATGAACAACCTGCGGGCGAAGGGTATGGAGCGTTACGAAGCAATCATGCAAGGCAACCGTGATCGACTCCGTCCAATTTTGATGACTACACTTGCACTAGTCGCCGGCATGTTGCCGCTCGCGGTGGGAACTGGGCCAGGAGCCGAAGAGCGTCGCTCAATTGCCATCGTCGTCATCGGCGGACAGACGTTGTCACTACTTCTGACGCTGATTGCAACGCCGGTTGCGTATTCACTGCTCGATGATTTGCGCTCCACCGCGCGTTTTCGGAGGGTCGCGGGTGTCACGGCAAACGCAACACAACGACTCAAAACTGCTTTCCGAAAGCCGAGGCCTGTAGTGGAAGCGCCTGCCGAGAGGTCTGTCGACTCACGCGACGAGCACGTTCAAGCAGGAGCCGGCGGCGACTAGGTTTGGAGTGCGGCGGCTTGACGCCGCTTTCGTATCATGTCGCGTAAACGTTGAACAGGAATTCCAAAGCGGCGTCAAGCCGCCGCACTCCAACTAAAGCTTGAACTCTGAACTCGCTAATCGGTAAGATTTACGCGCATTTAGACTGCTCTAGATTGTCACCCTCGCTGAGCCAGTTCTTACCGCAGATACAACATCTGTAGGAACTGAACTGGATCAAGGCAAACTTAACTGATTACACGTTCTGTTTTGAGGTTTACGACAGAATGCCTTTGAATTCTCACATCATTCAGTTCTAAGTTAAATGGATCAAGTCAGAGGACTTTCGTCGACCGTTCTTCGACTGCGAAGCGAAAGTCGCTGGCTGATTCAAGGAGGGGACATGAGCGAAGCAAACTTGATCCGAACCTCAGTCGATAACGAACGGCGACGTTTCATGCGGCATTCAATAGCAGGGGCACTGGGAACTGCAGTCGCCTTTAATCATCCAGTCTATGCGATTCAAGCGACAGGTAGTGATTGCGGATCGCCGTCGCAGGCTGACTGGATGGTCACTGCATCGTTTCTCGTTACTCCGGTTGCCACTGAAGCCTACAACCGGATTGCAGACGAAGCGCAAACACAACTGACAACCTACAAGAGTGCATTCGACGATCTGTACTGTCTGCTTAACTCATTAGCTTCCGAGATAAACAAGTCAACCGCTTCCTCTCCAGAAGTCAAACAGCTTCAAACACTGACGGAAGTGGCCCGTGTAAATGGTAGTTTCGTCAAGACTGCTTTGGTTAACGGCGAAGACGCAAAGGGCCTGTTCTTGACACTGTCATTAGTGAGTCAACAGATCTGTGATCAGGCGCAAAATCTCAGACCTGCTGACGCAGAGTTGACGCTGAGCAAAACAGCAACAGCAATTTTGCGAAAGATTGTAGAGCTTGTCCGTAGTGAAAAGTTTGTTGAGTTACACAACGGTGTGGCCAGGACTGAGACAACAAGCAGTCGTCAACGAGACGAGGTGAATCGTCTTATCTCCGAATTACAACTGGGCATTCGTGATGCGCGCGACGCGATCCTACTAGCGGAGAACCCAACGCCAAGGAACAGTAATGGCGAACCGATAACTGTGAACGTGGATGAGCAGTGGAAACTGGCTGACCGCAGAATGGCCGAAACGCTCAGGGCGCTTAAGAGTCTGATAGCGCAAAACCTCGTCAAAAGTTTCCTCGCGAATGATTTTGTGCAACGACTACCTGATGTCATCTTGTCAAAGCCTGACGTCACGCAAGCACTCGAAACAATCTCCAGCAACCATCCACAAGACAATCTTCCGGTCTCTGATTCGTTGGTCCTTGGTCTCGGCAACTGTCGCACCCAGTTGGGGTCATGGAGAAACAACACGGCCAGTATCCACGGTGAGTTTAGAATTGTTAACACAAACTACACTGCTACTTTAGCGGTGGACCGCAATGCAATGGCGACTCTGCTTTGGAACTGTTGTCCGCCGGGTTCACGTGATCAAATTGATCGTGTCGACACGATCGTCGCTTTCGTAGGTGGTTGGAACTCCTGGATACCACGAGCTCTCCGTGAACAGATTATCGCCAGCACATTGTTCTGGGCGGTTCAGGTGAATGGTTTTAAGTGTTCGGGAAATCACGATTTGAAAGCGCTCGCGAAAGGCCTTGCCGCCCTGGTCTAAAATTTATTGCCAGAAGGTCTAAGGGAAGCAGTTCATGATTGATGAGATAACCTTACGTTACGGAGAGTTTGTTAATCGCGACGGCGAACTCAAACGTTTCTGTAATATTGTCGACGACAGTGAATACATGGTCATGGTGATCTGCGGTGAGACCGGGATCGGCAAGACTTCGCTGCATAAACGATTGATCTATGAATGCAGGGACATACGCAAGATGCGTTGGGCCGAGACGTTCTGGCTAAACACTCGCAGCTACAACTATATGACCGTAATGCGCAAGATTCGCGACGACGTTGGCGCCGATAAATTCCAACAGTTCACCGATCTTCTCAACTACTTCACCAAGAGTGATTACAAGCTAACTCTCGATGTACAGCACGCTGGGGAAATCAACGTTCTCGACAAAGCAGAAATCAAAGACTCAGAAATAGGAACCGTCGCAGCTGTTGTTATCAAAGACTTGAACATCAACACACCGCGTGAAGATAAGGAGATACGCGAACAGGAGCGAATGTTTAGATTAACGCAGCAGTTTTTGAGCGATCTCGCGGCGGCCCTTGGTGACCAGCAGATTGTGATCCTGGTTGACGACGTTGAGAAAATGACTCCGGAAACAAGGGATTGGTTATGGACCGAGTTCGTGCGTGGTGCGATGGATCGGAATATGTCGCAGATCAAGTTTGTATTTTGCATCGACGCTGAGCCGGACCTGGCGGATGAGTTTATGCAAAGGAAAGTTCGGAGCGCTGCGTTGAAGTTACTCAGCGAAGAAAACATCTTCGAGTATTTGAACAAGCGAAAAGTTGGAAATGAAGCTGACCGCCGTGGCCTGGCACAAATGATAATGGCCACGGGAAATGGGAAGCCTTCGACCATGGCGGAGATGGTAAAAGCGTTCCTTACCTACAGCCAGAATCGAGATGACTAGGTCATGAGTCAGGTACTTCAGGGCTTCACGAGTTTTCTCCAAAAATATGAGCTCGACTCGCCAGGAGGTCTGTTTCAAGCGTCATTGGACCAGATGTCGCCAGAGCTGGCACATCATCTTCGACTTTGCGCAATTCCTCACCTGTTCAGCCCAAGGATCCTCATGCTGCTCGTACCTGGGTTGTCAAAAGAAAAAGCCATCGAAGAGTGCAACTTCTTCAATGAACTTCCGTCTGTACGTCAATACGCTTCGTCACTCTTTGCGTTTGGCGAAGACGTCCGATCCTATTTGTTCAAGCAGTGGTTGGCGGAATATCCCAATGAAGAGTTCATAACTGCCAACCGACGATTGACCGATCACTTCGCCAGTGGACCAATCGAAGAAGGAGCGGACGCAGATTCTCTTCGTATCAATCGTGTCTTTCACGAAATAGGCGCAGATCGTGATAAAGGTTTTGAAGATCTCGAATCAGTTCTTCGCGACCGCCGTCAACACGGCCTGCTCGGTGAATGCGATACTCTGATTCGTGTTGCGCGCGAGTACGAATCAGTGCTTACGGATTCTCAACGCGCCACGCTTGTCTATCACGAAGCAAAACTTGCGACCGATCGCTGGCGGTGGGAAGAAGCACGGCGGTTACTCGATCAGTTAATAGCAAATCCCTCGCTCGCTCCTGAACTCAAAACGAAAGTTCTAGTTCGCAAAGGGTTGCTTGATCATGAGAATCGTAAGTGGTCATCGGCCATAAAAAGTTTCAAAGATGCTCTTGACGTGCTGAAGCAGGTGCATGATCAGGAGTTGGCAACGCGACTAGACTATCGAATCAAGTTGGATCTGGGTATCACTTACCGCGACATGGGCGAACTGCATTCAGCCAAAGAACTTATGTTTGAAAGTCTCCGGCAAGCGCGTCGAGTTGGTAGCAACTCAGGAATGGCGCTGGCCTATAACAGTCTTGGTACGCTGTTTCGCAAGGAAGGCGAAGGCTCTGCCGCCATCAAAGCTTATCAGCGTAGTTTGGACATGCTGAAGAAAGATGACGATAGCTATCGTATGGGCCAGGTTTGGAACAATCTTGGCCTTGCATTTCTCGACGAACGTCAGTGGAAAAAAGGCGAGGAAGCGTTACACGAGAGTCTGGACTTGAAGGCTAGTGCTGGTGACACGATTGGTTTAGCGAAAACCTACAACAATTTGATGCAGGTGTACCGGAAGCAACAGCTCCGCGATGAAGCATTGGGAGCAGGAAAAAAGGCGTTGCAGTATTTTCAGGAAGTGGGAGACTACTACGACATGGCGTTGGTCATGCGCAACCTGGGCCGCCTTCACAGATCAGCAAAAGACAACGCTGCAGCTCTCAAGTACTGGGATGACGCGATTAAATATTTCGAAAGGGCTGACGCACAGAGCGAAGCACAAGCTCTAAAAGAAGAAATCACTTTCCTGAAAGTAAGGAAGAAAAGACGCATTCCATGGTGGGCGTGGTGCCTTTATATACCCGCTGGTCTAATTATCTTCGGTGGACTTCTGCTGTTCTTACTCGGCGTGATCCTCGTGACAAGATTGTAGAGTCTCACGAGAACTATTTCTTCAACTCTTCCGCCAGCGATACAATGTCATACGCTTCGTTACGTATTCTCATGTCGAAGTAAAGCAGCACACTTGTGATGATGAGCAATGGTGTGATCAAACTAAACGCAGCATCCTTAACAAAATCAACAAAAACAGTAAGCCCTATTGAGGTGTAGATCTGATGAAGTACCGCAAAGGGAAATAGCAGCAAGAACATAATCGTATAGGGCCAGATCAGAACGAGAAAATTTCGCACGTAATAGTTAGTCCCCAATTCGTAACTTCTTCTCAATGCATTGAATCCCCAAACACCTTCCAAAACCACAATCGGGACTGAAAACATCGTCAGCGGATAAATGGGAAACAGCAGAGCAACAAGCAGCGCAGTTACGACCGCTTTGCTCAGAGTTGAGGGGTCGCGAAAGGCTCGTCTGAAGTTTAGCTCGTAGCCAAGGTAAATCTGCGAGATCACAACCGTGAGTTGAACGCCAGCTACAAACGGCATCAGCCACGAAAGAAGATAAATGCCCCATCTTCCTCGGGGCCACGTGTGTGTATGCTTCAAAATGTCGAAGAGAAAGTCCCACATGAAGCCATTGAAGAAATAGATCGCAAAGATAGTTGCGAAGTTCGACCAGTAGATCTTGACGCTATCGCGAATTACTTCGCCTGACGAACGTTCTTTGATGTAGTCGGCCATGAGTCTTATAGGAGTCTCTCGAAGTCATCGCGATAACAATGAGGCGCCGGACCGCCGCAGTCCAGGGAGAGATCTTGTTATTTATCTGCGTCATTCTTGCCATCGCCTGAACTCTCGCCAACGATGCTGTCGATCTTTACTCG
>PSRF01000140.1 GCA_003175865.1 Blastocatellia bacterium | reverse complement strand
CCAGCTTTTGGACCAATCTCCCACCTGACCAACGATGAGCCGAACGATATGAACCTGCTCACAATGGTCAGTAATAGTTCACACCCGTTTTTGAAGGGTAGACCTCAGTACTTCATGCAGCCAAGTGTTCCAGTACGCGGTGCTCACTATGCGGTAACGACCGTGAAGAACGTGCTTCGACATCCGGAGTCACCTGTTTCCGATCTAGATCAGGTTGACGATTGCCTGATTCATACCGGCAGCAAAAAAATCCTGGATGGTGTTTGCACACAACTCGAACTCGAACCTGATTCGTCGAAAGTGCACAGCTCTTACCAGGTTCTGCAGCGCTATGGAAATCTCTCAAGCGCTTCAACAGGCTTTATGCTGGCAGAGAAGGGCGACTGGACAGGACCGACAATCATCGTTGGCTTTGGAGTTGGCTTCACGGCGAGCGCCGGCATAATGAGCTACAACTAAAAGGGCCTCCTTGGAGTGCGACGGCCCGGCGTCGCTTTGTTATCGTGAGACTCTCGAATTTCACTGAGGTTGTCCCAATAACAAAGCGACGCCGGGCCGTCGCACCCCAAGGAGGCTCAATTGTTTTAACTACGCGTTCTGAAGTTCACCGCTCTTCGCCCAAATCGAACTCAGCGTTGTGTTCACCTGCGTGAAGTCAAAGGGCTTACCGATAATTCCATCAACGAGATGCTCTTCACCATCAGGAGGTCGCGTTGATGGTCCATAGCCAGTCACCAACACAATCTTGATATCAGGTTGATAGCTGCGAATCGCGCGCGCAGTTTCCCAACCATCCATTTCGGGCATAGCGAGATCTGTAAACACAAAATCAAATCGAGTTCCTACGATCTTCTCAATTGCGTCCTCGCCGCCATTCGACAGTGTCACTCGATGATTTCCTGCCAGCAACATCTCCGCCAACGTTTCCCTCACAGACTCTTCATCATCGATTACCAGTATTTTCAGCGACGGCATTTCATTGACCAGTAGTTCTGCCGCACTCGTTGACAGTTCGCTGTGCACTGCCGGAAGCTCAATTGTGAACGATGTCCCATTTCCTGCTTCTGAGCTAACACTGATCGTGCCACCGTGACGTTCGATGATGCTGTAACTGACCGACAGACCAAGACCTGTGCCGTGCGCACCTTTTGTCGAGAAGAACGGTTCAAAAATTTTCTGCCGAATGTCTTCGGGCATTCCCATCCCATTGTCCGTGAACTGGAGACAAAGTCGCTCGTTTTGGAGTTGGCAGGCAATCGCAAGTTTGCCACCTTGTGGCATAGCATCGACGGCATTGACGATTAGGTTCACAAATACTTCGCGAAGTTCAGATGCTGAACCATACGTGTGTTGACTCGGTTTCGCGTCGAGTGTGACGTTGTATTCAAGCCCGCGCAATCGCGCTTCGTTTTCCCAACGCGTACGCGTGATTTCAATTGCGTCGTGCAAAAGACTGCGCACATCGAGCAGTTCGAATTCTTTGACCGGTGATTTACGTGCGAACGTTTGGATTCGACGCACTGTCGCTGCCGCATCTTCTGCTGCTGTTTGGATGATGTCGAGGTTGCGCACAATCGCACTGTCAGAAACCTGGCGTCGCATTAATTGTGCTCTACCCAGAATAGCAGCAAGCGAGTTGTTGAAGTCATGCGCGACTCCGGAAGCGAGTTGACCCAGCGCTCGTAATTTGTCTGCTCGTGCTGCGCGTTCGCGCTCTTCTTTCTGTTCTGTGATATCGCGCGCAATTCCCAGTACGCCGGTGCAACGTCCTTCGACAACAAGGGGTGAATTGTCTACACGCGCATGACGAATGCGACCGTCGAAAGCGAAGTAACGCATCTCATAAGTTTGCGGTAGGCCACTTAACGCTTTTTCCAACTTGCTTTGGACAAGCTCACGATCCGCTTCATAGACCATCTCGAGCAGATGCCGGCCAATGAAGTCACTACGCTGGTAACCCAGTCCTTTCAATGTGGCGCTGTTGCACCATTTGAAGTAACCCTTCGTATCGACTGCGTAGATCGATTCCCTTGCACTCTCCAGAATGTTGGTCAATAGAGACTGATGTTCGCGAGCGACAGCTTGTACTTTCCGCAGCTCGGAAAGATCACGTGCCGTGCACACGACTGCCATCGCCTTATCTCCGTCATCGAGCACTGGTTCAATCGTTACAAGTAGCGGACGATTTAATCTGGTCGGTGTTATTTCTACAGTCACGCTGCGACTGTCGGCGATCGCCTGCTCGACAATACATTTTTTAGTGTCACTCGTGCGCAGAATGTCGCAGCACTTTCGACCAAGCAGCGCTCGTGGATGTACAGCCTCCATTGCTGCTCCTGCACGATTTACCCGTTTGAGTTCTCCGTCCCTGTCGAAAATGAAAATGCCGTCTGACATTGCATCAAACGTGATTTCCCATTCAGTCTTGCCACGCGCAACCATCTCAAACAGCTCAGCCTGGGCCATGCCGATTGCGAGGCGCTCCGCCAATGCTTCCACGAGTGCAACTTCATCTTCGGTCCAGTGACGAATCCGATCAGTCTGTTGTATGCAGAGCACACCGCGGAACTCATCTTTGACGATCAATGGGTAGTTAATCTGTGAACGCAAACCGAGTTGGAGTGCGTGCTCACGCACATAAGCAGTGAATTCCTCAGTCTCTCCTGAATAGTTAAGTGCATCGTCGATAATCAATGCCTGCGTCGAGCAGAGCAGTTGACGGGCGAGTGGATCGTCATATGTAACTTTCAGATCCCGAAGGCTTGCGCAACCTTCGGCGAGATACTCATGCTGGAGCGAGTAGCTGGAGCTGCTGGCGTCATAGAGACACAAATGCACTCGAGATGTCTCTAGAGCACGACCTAGTTCTCGCGTTGCTGTACTTAGTACTTCGGGCATACGTAGCGATGCCCGAATCACCATGGTCAGCCGGTTGACGAGTGCTTCCCGCATAGACGTCGTCTCAGCCCTTTGATAGAGCTCGGCTTGACGAATCGCTATGCCTGTTTGATCCGCAACGGCCTTTGCCAGTTCGATGTCCGCTTCGTTCCAATCGCGAATCGTTCGGGTTGTAGATAATGCGAACGCTGCGGGCACATCGTCACCAACTCTGATGGCGACGTACATAATGGACTGCACATTGGCTTTCGAAAGAATATTCGTGTAGAGCTCAGTAATTCGTTCATCGTGAGCGGCGTCAGGAAATGCGAGTACCCCCGTTTGATCAAGTGCAGTGATCAATGCCTGTAAATGACTGAGCGCGAAATCACTTGCCGCAGGAATCACCCCATCTGCGTGATATTCAGCAACATTCGTCGCGGACTGCGCTCGATCGTTCCTCATGAATAACGAGCAACGATCGACATTCAAATAAGAACCCAGTTCCTTAACGGCGGTTTGATAGATTTCATGACTATCGAGAGAGCAACGAATCGCCTGCGAGATGCGATGAGTCATCGCTTCGCGCTGTGCCTGTTGCGCTAACTTTTCTTCAACACGACGTCGTTCACTAATGTCGACACCAACGCCCGCCACGAACTTGTTGCCAGCGGAATCCCTCGTTGGAAACTTAAAAACGAGCCAATGGTGTGGTGTGCCATCTTCCAGTGGAACCGTTTCGACGACTTCCTGCGGTATACCAGTCATCAATACGTCCAGATCGTGCTTGTGAGTCTCTTCCGCAAGCGGATGTGGTAACCAATCAAAACTAGTTCTGCCCCTCAGATAGGAAAGTGGTTTTCCAAACAACCGCTCAAAGGGTTTGTTGACGTAAACATAACGGCCCTCAGCGTCTTTCATGAACGCAACGGCCGGACTGTTATCCATAAAACTGTTAAAGAACGCCTGGGTTTCGAGTAGCGCTTGTTCAGAGTGCTTGCGTTCCGTGAGGTCTCGGCCAATTCCCTGAATGCCTACAGGTTTACCATCGCGATAAATCAGACGCGTGCTTACTTCTAGACGCACTCGATGGCCATCCTTAGCGATGATGTCGAGTTCGTAAACGGTAGAACTCTTTTCATTTGCCTTTTGCTTCATCATCTCGCGCGCAAGCGCAAAGTAGTCCGGTGCGATGACATCAGCTACGTTCATCGCAAGCGCTTCTTCGCGCGAGTAACCTGTAATTCGTTCGCCAGTTCGGTTCAATGAAGTGAAATTGCCGGCGAGGTCATGCGTATAAATGATGTCGTTTGCATTTTCGAAGAGTTCTCGATACCGCACCTCGCTTTCTCGAATCGACGCTTCAGCGCGACGACGTTCAGTCACGTCGCGGAAAACTGCTTGCACTGCTGTTTTGCCACCCGACACAAACGGTATGCCGGCTACCTCCACATCGATCTCTTCGCCATCGAGTCGAACGCATTTCTGTTCGGTCAGAGCTGTCGGTGTTTCGAGGCTTATACTCTGGCTTACGCGATTTTTGACCTGCTGGTGATAGTCAGGATGGACCACAGTCAAGATTGACTGGCCGACAAGTTGGTCCTCGCTGGTTGCCCCGAGCAATCTTTTTGCAGCAGGGTTGAGGTAATCGAATTTGCCATCGCTGTGGACCACGATCGCGTCAGGTGATGATTCGATTAGGTGACGGTACCGCTCTTCACTTTCCTTCAATGCTTTCTGAGCGAGCTTCTGTTCTGTGACGTCGCGCACAACTCCTCGAACAGCCTGTGCCCGTCCATTACGATCACGCTGAACCGTTATCACACCTTCCAGATGACGTTGTTCACCCTTGGCGTCGTTTAACGTGTAAGTAGAACGGACCGCTTCCGACGATTCGTGCTGCTTCGTTTGCAGGACGTCGCTCTCTGCACTTTCAGCGCCGATCAGATCGCGAAGATGGAGTCCGACCATCTGTTGCGCAGTGAGTCCAAAGAAACGCGCGCCAGAGGCGTTCATACTCGTGATGTACCCGTCCATGTCGCGGGTGTAAATTATGTCGGCAGCCTGTTCGACTATTTCACGATAATGACGTTCGATGCGATGACGTTCGACTAATCGGGCAACCTTAACCAGCAACTCGTCATTTCTGAAAGGCAATTCGAGGTAGTCGTCGGCGCCGGCATACAAACCTTGTAGGTCATCATCATCCGATCGTCTTGTTCCGCTAATCAGAAGGACTGGTACATTCGCAGTGCGAGGGTCCTCTTTGAGGCGGCGGCAGAGTTCGAGTCCATCGACGACGGGCATCACAACATCGCTTATAACCAGGTCAGGTTCACTTGAGCTGGCAAGTTCAAAGCCCTCTTCACCATCAACCGCAGATAGGAGTTCGTATCCTTCTTCGTTGAGAAGGTCGATTAGCAGATCGAGCACCCTCCGATCATCATCGACAATCAGGACTCGGCCTCGATCAGAATTGGGGCTCATCAGTGTGCTCGTAACGATACGGAAGGTCGTGGGGCCAGCGACAGACGGGAGTACCAATTCACCGGCGCAAGCGGCTAGTCAAAAGGCAGTATAACAAAGTTGTTAAAAGTTTGTCACTGCCTTAAATGGGCGAATTTTGGGAGTTTTCTGCAGGTTTATTTGTCTTGGGAGCGCTTCCGAGTGGTCGGTTCCGGATTGTTACTCTTGGCAAAATACCCGGAGCGATAATTGAGCTTCAGGTTCTGTTGCTTGAGTGCAGGATTAACGATCTGGATTTCGATACGGCGGTATGAGCCGTCTCGGGTTTTATTGGAGGGAGAATAGGCTACCAGGTACTGTTCGCGAAGGTCGCGTTGAATCTGGGCGAACGCGTCCCGCAGGTCACGTTCGTTCTTTGGAAAATACGCCCGACCTCCAGTCTGTTCTGTGATCTTTCTCAGGGCGCCATCATTGATATTGAAACTGTACCGGTCGCCGATACCGATCGCATAAATGAGGGCATCGGCCTTTTGAGCCCGCTCAATCGCGTCATGCATTTTCATCTGACTACTCGTGTCATCACCGTCAGTCAACAGAATTATTGCACGCCGCGAATGTTCCGCAGACTCTGAAATCAACTCCTCGGACGTGGCCCAGATCGCGTCCCAAATGGCAGTTGATCCTGCAATACTCTGGTTGGTTCCAGAGATCGGGGGCGTACCGTTTACGACAACGCCGCCGCCGATGTAACCGGATGGAGGAACGAACTCAACTCGATCGATAGCCCTTCGCAGACGTTCAGTGCTGCCAGTGAATCCCTGCTCAAGTGTCGTCTCGCCCGTGAAGGAAACTACGGCTGCCTCGTCTTTTGACTGACGCAAAACCTCCCCCAGAAACACTTGGGCGGCTGCTTTCTCCTCCGGCAACGTACGTTCTTCCGAAGCGCTCGTGTCGATCAGAATGGCGATCGACAATGGCAAGTCGACATCTGTTTGGAAGGTGAAGATCTCCTGTGGTCTGCCGTCTTCGAGGATACGAATGTCTTCAGCTTTTAAGTCACCGACGAATCGTTTGTATTTGTCAGCAGCAGTGAAAAAGATATTAGTGAGGTTCGTTTCAACTTTGACTACTTCGTCGGAGTCCTGTGGTAACTCTTCGCGGTTACGCGGCGTTGGGCTTGGCGATGGTTCGGGAAGTGATGCGGCGGCTGCTGGATTCTGCTCCTTAGCGAAGAGGGCACGCGGAGCGATACTTACGACTAACAACGCAAATGCGATCAAGACCAAAAACAGGGGACGGCGAATGTATCGGTAAAACATCTGGTTCTCTACTTATGGAGTTACGTTATCTGCAATTGCTTTGTATCCGCGCTTCGTTCGCACTTTGAGATCTCCGTGACCATCAGACAATTTAACGTCAATCTTGCGGAAGTTACCGTCGTAACTCTTGTTTGTTGGATTGTACGTTACTAAATACTGCGCTCGTAGTTCCTTCGAGATTCGCGTAAACGAGCGCTCAAGCGTCAACATATCGCCAGTGAAGAATGCAACTCCGCCAGTTTCCTCCGCCAGTGTTTGCAGATCACGATCCTTTTTATCTGAAACTTGTCCTGCTTCAACGCCGGGCACTGTTGATAGAAATCCGGCCTTCGTTGAGATACAGAAAATCGTAGTCTCGGTACGTTGAGCGATGTCGACGGCATCACGCAGGTTCGCGCGACTGTAGGTGTCTTCACCATCACTGACGATTAGTAACACACGACGTCCCGGAACTGACCGCATCTTCTCATCACAAAACTGCCACACCGCATCGTACAGCGCGGTTTGTTTTCCCATCTTTTTGACGCCGTATACTGCTTTGTCCAGGAGATCGAGTTTGTCAGTGAAGTCCTGGAGAAGAGTTATCTGATCATCGAATGTACCAAACAGAACGCGGTCCTTGCGCGGACGAACGACTGTTTGGATAAAGTTCATAGCAGACTCTTGTTGAAACTTAAGTTTGCCGGCGGTTGACGGTGACGTGTCCATCAATACAGCGACATACAGCGGCAGCGTTTGTGAAAGATCGTCTGAAAAAGTTTCTATTTGCTGCGGCACCCTGTCTTCAAGGATCAAAAAGTCATTCTGACTCAAGCCTGGGACAAACTGGCCTTTCTTGTCTGTGACAGTGATCGGCAAACGAACACGACGAACAGTGGTTACGACGCGTCCCTGAGTGTCCTCAGTTGGTGTCGGGCTCGGGGATGCTTTTGGCTTCTGTGCGTTAGCAGTTGCAACCAGACAGCTGAATGAACAAACAATTGCCAGGCAGTTAAATTGAAAACGGATAAAAGCGGATGACATAGGCCAAGGATTATAGTTCAGGTACTGTCAGGAGTCTGCTACGGTACGGCCTTTCGATGCCCTTGACTGCTAACCTGTTGCCCTATTTCAGAACCGGAGTGGTAGCGAGGGGAAGCTACCACTCAACAACAACTGAAGCACAACTTACCGCATTGAATATTAGCTGCCCGTCGCTACCGCTCCGGGTTCTTTATGTTTTTGATTTTCACGCAGTGTTACAATCCGTGCGCTAACCCCCAAAGTCGCGCAGCATTTCACACTTGATGCCCCGCCAACCAGACAGTTCGGAATCTCTCCCAGGCCCAGCGCCGGAACGTATTACGCACTATCGGATCCTGCGCAGGTTAGGCAAAGGTGGAATGGGTGAGGTGTTCCTAGCTGAGGACACCAAACTACATGGTCGCAAGGTAGCATTAAAGGTCTTGCCACCGGAACTGACTCAGGACGCCAGGCGCATCAGGCGATTCAAACAAGAAGCGCGCGCCGTACTCGCACTCAACCATCCAAACATCGTCACAATTTTTGAGATCGGCGATTCGGAGCATAGCTATTACATCGCGACTGAATTTATTGAGGGTGAAACCTTGCGCAACTGTATGTGGCGTGAGCCAGTCACGCTTGATGAAGCGTTGGGAATTAGTATTCAGGTCGCCATGGCGGTGGAAGCTGCACACGCAGCTGGGATCGTTCATCGGGACATCAAACCCGAAAACATCATGCTGCGTGCCGATCGCTTTGTGCGCGATCGAATTGTGAAGGTGCTGGACTTTGGTTTGGCGAAGTTAACCGAACGCGACGAGCCAACGGATCCTGACGCAGTCACAATTCCAATTTCAGAGACAAATCCGGGCGCCATAATTGGAACGACTGGTTACATGTCGCCTGAGCAGGCTGAAGGATTAGTTGTCGATGCACGCTCTGATATTTTCAGCTTGGGTGTAGTGATTTATGAAATGGTAGCTGGTCAGCCACCTTTCAAAGGACGGACGGAGAGTCATACGCGAGTTTCAATTCTGGACCATGAGCCTGCGCCTTTATTGACTCACGTCTCAAATACACCGCGACAACTCGAAAGAATCGTGGCGAAAGCGCTCGCGAAAGATCGCAGCAAGCGCTACCAAACGATCACTGATCTAAAACTCGATCTGGAGCAACTTCGCGACGAGTTGCATCGCTCAAACTCAGATGCATTGGAGACCAGCAGTGAACGACGTGTGTCTCACTACGCGTCCACAATCACTGATAGTCCATCGAGCACCAAAGAAGCTTCGAGATTAGAAACAGAAGTGGCGTTAACTGGCGTCACTAATCCATCTGTTTCTGAACAAGCTAAAGTCCGTCAGCGTTCGATTTTTTACCTTGGTGGCGCTCTTTTACTTTTACTGGCAATTGGCGGCCTCTTTGCATGGAAGTACTTCGCTCGTCCACCGATCAATTCAGTAGCTGTGCTTCCTTTTGCCAACGATACAAACGATCCGAGTGCTGATTACCTGTCGGATGGCATTACCGAGAGCATTATCAACAGCCTGTCGCAGCTGCCGCGTTTGAAGGTGATGTCTCGTAATGCGACTTTCCGGTTGAAAGCCAGTGGCCTGGATGCACAGGACGCGGGGCGTAGTTTGAATGTTGGGGCTGTGTTGAGTGGTCGCTTAGTCAGACTTGGTGATCATTGGCTGATCAAGACGGAGTTGATCAAGGTCGACGACGGGTCACAGCTTTGGGGAGCTGAGTACAACACGTCACTTGCGGATCTCTTAACCGTCCAGGATGAGGTTTCGCGGAAGATTTCGGAAAGCCTTCGATTGCGTTTGACGGGTGAAGACGAGGAAAAACTTTCGAAGCGTTACACGCAAGATGTCGAGGCATATCAACTGTATCTAAAAGGGCGCTACTACTGGAATAAACGCAACGAGCAGGGATTCCGAAACGGCATCGATTTCTTTAAACGGGCTGAAGAAAAAGATCCGACGTATGCGTTGGCGTTTTCGGGTCTAGCTGATTCATACGCCTTGCTGTGTGACATTGGTGTCGCAAAACCAGTTGACGAAATGCCGAAAGCAAAAGCTGCGGCTCAGCGAGCAGTCGACATCGACCCAACACTTGCGGAGGCGTACACCTCGCGCGCATTCGTTCGACTCGCATACGACTGGGATTGGCTTGGTGCGGAGAGCGATTTTCAACAAGCGCTGAAGTTGAATTCGAAGTATCCGACAGCTCACCAGTGGTACGCATCGTACCTGATGCAGATGGGTAAGTTTGATCGTGCCAAGTCAGAGATTGAGAAAGCCTACAATCTCGATCCTTTGTCCCCGATCATTAGTTCAAACGCGGGACTGTATTCCTATTACGAGAA
>PSRF01000206.1 GCA_003175865.1 Blastocatellia bacterium | reverse complement strand
CCATGCACGGAAGTGCATGGATTCTTCAAAGTCGTTCTACAGACCATGTTTATTAACTCTAGTCATTGCGCGAAAGAGCGCTGAAAAGGCAATTCGGCATCTTGCTAGAAGGTTCTTAACCATCCCACGGAGTGCGGTCCGTGGAATTTCTCTGACCTAGTTTAGAAGCAATCATGGGTGACAAAATGAAAGCAGCACAAATAAGTAAACCTGGCGGAGATTGGGAATTAGTAGAGCGTGATATGCCAGAGCCGGGCCATGGCCAGGTGCGCGTGAAGGTTGAAGCCTGCGGCATTTGCCATAGCGACGTGCTTGTCAAAGACGGTATTTGGCCCGGACTACAGTATCCGCGTATCCCCGGGCACGAAATCGCGGGACGAATAGATGCAGTAGGCGAGAACGTTAAAGCTTGGTCCAAAGGCCAACGCGTCGGTGTCGGTTGGCACGGTGGGCACGACTTTGTGTGTGAACAGTGTCGTCGCGGTGACTTTGCAATGTGCATTAATCGAAAGGTCACTGGCATTGACTTCGACGGTGGCTATGCTGAGTACATGATTGCACCTGCAGCTGCTGTCGCCTCGATTCCTGATGAACTTCCTGCTGAAGAGGCTGGGCCATTCATGTGCGCTGGTGTTACTACCTTCAACGCACTGCGCAACTCAGGGGCGCGCGCGCGAGATGTCGTCGCGGTGCATGGCGTTGGCGGGTTGGGCCATCTCGGAGTCCAGTACGCGCGGCAGATGGGATTCGAGACAGTTGCTATCAATCGGGGTAACGATAAAGAGGCGTTGGCAAGGAAGCTCGGCGCACATCATTACATCGATGCGACGGCCAGCGATGTAGTAGCAGAACTGCAAAAGCTAGGAGGGGCGCGTGTAATTCTAGCGACTGCGCCAAGTGCCCAGGCAATTTCTGTTTTGGTTGAGGGATTGGCACCTGATGGAAAACTGCTGGTACCGGCAGCGCCGCTGGAGCCATTAACGATTAGCGCGTTCTCTTTGATCATGAAACGGAGTTCGGTCGCCGGTTGGTACTCCGGAACAGCAAAGGATTCCCAAGACACCTTGGAATTCAGCGCGTTGAGTAATGTACATCCGATGATTGAAAAGTATCCCCTGGATCGCGTGGCCGATGCTTATGAACAAATGCACAGCGGTCGCGTAAGGTTTCGCGTCGTTTTGACAACCGGTGCTTGAGCAAAAGTTACGAAGCTAATCGCACAACAGTTTTCAACTGGGCAAGAATTCAGTCACCGTTTCCATTACCTTCCGGACTTTCACGGCGTCCTCTTTTCCTCACGACTTCGACCGAGCAGTGCGCACGTGCAGCGACAGCCGCCGCCGTGCTGCCAAGTAGGAATCGTTCGAGGCGATTAGTCAAACCGGTAGCGCCGATAAAGATACAGTCTGCTCGCCATTCTTCCGCATACCGAACGAGGCCCTGCTTTGGATCACCGACTTTGACGATAGCTTCGGCACACAAACCTTTTTCACGCAAATAGTCAGCAGCATTACGCGCGATGCGAAGCGAATGCGCGTTTTCTTCTTCGTTGCATTCCTGGAAGGCTTTCCTGATCGGTGGAACAAAATCGCCGACTATGATCGATTCAAGGGGTTGATCAAAGATCACGACATGTGCTTCGCTGTTGTTGGGCCAGTGCCTGGAGGCGACTTCTTCAAGCGCAAGCCTAGCATTTTCGGAACCGTCCAGGCCGACAATTAGCCGAACGGGAAGATTCGGTTCGTAGACCTTTCCGCGCGCAACGCGAACCGAACAGTGAGCCTCGTTCAGCAACCATTGTGAGATGCTGCCAAGGAAGAAGCGCCCCAACGCAGTTCGCCCATGAGAACCGGCAACGATTAAGTCAGCTTTCCAATCCTCAGCTTTCGAAAACAGCTCCCAATTAGGCGAACCCCACTGAGCTTCGTGATCTATTTTCCAACGAGGGAATCTCGCTTGGAATCTCGCAGCAGCCCGTACAGCCATCTGATCGGCATTCTTAATTACGTTAGCGTTTGGAATGTACTTTCGTTCGAGGGCTAGAACACCCTCAGTTTTAACAGCCATCTCGACGATCTCGACCGCAGATGGTGGGGGAGGCGGCATCCAGACTTCGGCTACAGACATGACAAGCGCCTCGCCCGTCTCCGGCAGACCTGCATTAGTCAGATCGTCCAGAGCTGATTCAGAGCATTGAGAACCATCGTAAGCAATGAGCAGTTTCATTAGGTGCCTCCCAGCAGCCAGGTGGCAAACTACATACCGATTTGAAGACGCAGGAAAAGTGGAATTGCGAGACATCTGGAGTTAGTTTCTGCGCAAAAGTCCACACGTTCAGCCCAAAAAATTCTCAATTCCATCGAAACTTCGCTCGGATAAATCCATGAAGTTTGGGACGATGCGCTGGCACAAGGAATGCCGATAGTTCCTCAGTCGTCGTCCGCAAGTTATGAACGAAGTTGTTAATAAACCGCAGGTGGGTTTAACCACAGCAGAGGCCGAACGGGGAATTGTTATTCATGGACGGAACGAACTACCGGCAACGCCTCCCGTTCGGTTGTGGCGGCGTTTCTTGAATCAATTTCGCAGCGCATTGATTTATGTGTTGCTCGTCGCACTCGGAATTGATCTGACGATCTGGTTTCTTGAGAGACATTCAGGCTGGCCATTTGAATCAACCGCAATAACAGTAATTCTGCTTCTCAATGCGGGTCTTGGCGTCTATCAGGAAAGCAAAGCAGAAGCTGCCCTGGCTAAGTTAAAAGCACTTGCTGAGTCTCTCGTTTGGGTAATGCGCGACGGTCGTCTCGCGCACTTGCCTTCTGCGCAACTTGTGCCCGGCGATGTGGTACGTGTCGATGCTGGCGACCGCATTCCTGCGGATGGCAAGTTAATCGAAGCCCACGGTGTCATGGTGGACGAGTCAATGGTAACGGGTGAATCCGTACCGGTAGGCAAGACGTCAGACGACAGCCTTCTCAGTGGAACTTTGCTCACTCGTGGCAAGGGTTACATGGAAGTTAGTCACACTGGAGTAGCGAGCGCCGCCGGTAATCTTGCGAAGATGATTGGCGCGATCGAAGCAGAAAAAACTCCGCTCGAACGTCGACTAATATTTTTCGGCAACCAGGTCGCGCGTTGGATTCTGATCATCGCAGCATTGGTCGCAGCGTTCGGTTTATTTGTCGAGGGTATCGCTCGACTTGGTCATGTGTTGCTCTTCGCTGTAGCGCTCGCCGTCGCTGCTGTCCCGGAAGGCTTACCGGCTGTATTGACCTTGACGTTGGCTCTGGGTGTAGAACGCATGGCGAGAAAGAAAGCTGTCGTGCGTCGCCTCAGCGCGGTTGAAGCTCTTGGTTCAGTTACTGTGATTGCAACAGACAAGACCGGCACGCTGACTGAGAATCGCATGCACGTGAGGGATCTCGATACCTCTGACACTGAGCGTTCATTGCGTGCAATGGTGTTGGCGAACGATGCCGAACATGGCAAGGCAGGCGATCCCCTTGAACTAGCGCTGCTCAATTATGCAAACGACCATGACGTGGATGTAGATGAAGTGGTCCAGGAATGTCCTCGTCACAGTCTGCTTCCATTCGACAGCTCATACAAATTCATGCGTGTGACGGTCAGAGAACGGGGCGAACTGATGAGTTATCTAAAAGGCGCGCCCGAAGTCCTATTGAAACGAAGCCGACTTTCTAACGACGAGCTTAGAAGTTGGGGAGAGAAGGCGGAAGCATACGCAGTCGAAGGTTTTCGAGTGCTCGCTTTGGCTTGGCGATACGGTGAAGGCGACGATGAGCTGACGTTTCTGGGTCTTGCGCTGCTGTGGGATCCACCACGTTCGGAAGTGCCAGAAGCCATTCAACAAGCAGGCAACGCGGGACTGCGAGTAGTAATGGTAACTGGAGATCATCCTGCCACTGCATCTACGGTGGCGAGCGAAGTTGGCATTTCTCCAGGCCGTGTTGTCACGGGTCTCGATCTGCACACTTTGTCACCAGCGGAACTGCGAAATGCTGTGACCGAAGTCAACGTCTTTGCTCGCGTTGCTCCGGAAGAAAAGTTGCGTTTGGTTGAAGCCCTAAAAGCCAACGGCGAGATCGTTGCAGTCACCGGTGATGGAGTAAATGATGCACCGGCACTCAAGCGTTCAGACGTCGGAGTGGCAATGGGATTGCGCGGAAGCGATGTCTCTCGTGAAGTGGCGGATCTGGTCTTACTCGATGACAACTTCGCCACTATAGTCGCTGCCATTAAAGAAGGTCGAAACATCTACGAAAACATACAGAAGTTTATTCGCTTTCTCTTTGCCGCCAATTTCGCTTTGACATTGATTGTGGTCGTGGGTGCCCTCGGAACATTCCTGTTGGATCTTCGTGATGCAACTGGTGGCCTGGTGCTTCCGCTCACTGCGATGCAGCTACTCTGGATCAATGTGATTACTAATGGTCCACCCGCTGTGGTACTTGGTTTGGATCGCAATCATGGTTTGATGCGACGCCCACCACGAGATACAAACTCGCCGCTCCTCGATGCTGCTTCACTGCGCTTCATTGTGATTGTCGGTGGTGTGTCAGCATTAATCGGAGGACTGTTATTGGTGATGCTTCCGGCGTATGGCTACGGACTGGCTGAATGCCGCACACTGCTCTTTTTATACGGCAGCATTAGCCAACTCCTTCTCGCCTATTCGGCCCGTCGTATCGTCGCCATGCCGCGCACGAACCTTGGGCTACATCTATCGGTTATTTTCTGTATAGGAGTACAACTTCTAACAGTGGTCGTGCCTGGTTTGAGATTGGTGTTGGGATTGGAACAGCCAGGTTTGTTTGGGTTGCTGTGGGCGAGCCTCGCGGTTTTGTTGAGTGTGGGTGCTGCTGAAATTTACGTTCGCCTGCGTGGATGTCGGCCTGTCAAAATCCTATCTACTGCACGTGAAGCTCAATGATTTTTGCTTGTACCTTGTCTGCAGCAACTCTCAGATGAGCCACACTCACGGGGAGGGTGAACCTTCTTGGGCCAGCGCTACCTGGATTGACGTAGAGTACTCCACGCTGTTCCACAACCGATGGCTGGTGAGAATGTCCACTTACGACAACATTAAAACCGGCTCCCGCTGGACTGATGTCTATTTCTTTGACGTTATGCAACATGTAAATTGATACTTCGCCGACATCCACCACCTCCCAATCAGAAAGGGATTCCGTCCAATCACCCTTGTCATTGTTTCCTCGCACTGCGACGACCGGGCCGATCTTCTTCAGAGTGTCGAGTACTTGCTGGTTACCAATATCGCCGGCATGGAGAATCATATCTACGCCGTTGAGTGCGTCGATCGCCTCAGGACGTATTAACCCGTGAGTGTCGGAAATGAGTCCGATTAGTTTGGCAGGGGCATTAGTCATCAACTCTTCATCTTAATTGATGGCATCGCATGTTGGTCCAGAGTCTGCCGCTGGATCGCGACTTTCCAGTTCGTTCTTAAATCTGCAATCCCATGCGATGCACAAGGTCGACGTAGCGCGGATCTTTGCGAAGCTCGCCAAAAGTGAACCACCATCTTACGAAGATTAATCGAATGCCAATGCCCCGTTCGAGATCCTTGTCGAGCCACTCAAACGCCTTATCGTTATCACCCAGACCGGCATACACTTCAGCAACGTACTGTCCAAGAGCCTCATGCCGCACATACCTTTCTTCGAGCTCTTTCTCAATCGCTAATGCCTCAACACGTTTTCCGCGTACCGCCTCGGCATATCCTAAGTCGCCAAGAGTTCGACTTGACCTCCCCGACAATTCGACAGTTTTTCGAAGCTCCGCGATCGCGTCATCAAACCGACGCTGTTTGAGATATGCAAACCCCAGCTCATCGTGTGCTCCGGGAAAGTTCGGATCCAATTCGATGATCTCTTTGCAATGGGCAACAGCGGAGTTGAGGTCGTTTTTGAGAATCTCCAATTCAGCAATGTTTTGACTGATTACAGAAGAAAGCGGATCAAGTTCGTGCGCCCGCTGAATCTCTTTTAATGAATCTTCAAACTTACCCTGCGCCCTGAGGTAAATTGAAAACCAGTGGTGGGCCGTGGGGTAATTTGGGTTAAGGCTAATGGCACGTTCATATTCCCGCTGAGTCTCCTGCCAACGCCACATCTGTTGAAACACGAATGCCGATGACGTATGGGCCTCGGCAAGTGAATCGTCAAGCTGTAGCGCACGATCTGCTGCTGCTCTCGCTTTTGCTATCGTTTCGGTGGCAGGAACGCCAGCTAGTTCCTCTAACAACCCATAACAATCAGCGAGTCCGACGTAGCCGAGTGCGAAGTTAGGATCGCGGTCGATTGCCATCTGAAATTGTTCTATCGCTCGCTTAATATTGTCTGCGGTTCGATGATTCCAAAAATATCGTCCGCGCAAATAGAGCTGATACGCCTCCGCGTTTGTGGTATCGTGCCGAACCAGTTTTTGTTGTTCTGCACCAAACAATTTTAACCTCAGCTTCTCAGTGACCTCGCGCGCGATCGTTTGCTTGATCGTCAGCACATCCGAGATGTTTCGCTCGTATTCCTCGCCCCAAAGCTGAGCCCCTGTCGTAACGTCAACTAGATCAACTTGAACATCCAGCCTGTCGCCCATCTGACGTACACGTCCTGTCAGTACGGCTCGCACATTTAGATCATGCCCAACCTGCTGCGGGTCAACCTCCTTGCCCTTATAGCGAAAGGCTGTGCTGCGAGCAACGACATGTAGTTGCTGCAACTCAGTCAGGCTGTTTATTAATGCGTCAGAGATTCCGTCTGACAGGTATTCAGTATTTGGATCAGTCGCAGTATTCACCAGTGGAAGTACTGCGATGGAATCAATCAC
>PSRF01000199.1 GCA_003175865.1 Blastocatellia bacterium | reverse complement strand
CTGCTAATGAGAGGCGAATATTGAGTGCCAAGTCTCTATTGGAGTCCACTGTTAGCATTAAGCAATTTGATGCCGATGTGTTTCCAAGTTCGGGAACTGCTCCTATGAATTTTGCGCCGGACGTAAACTCGGGAAACTTCTTCAATCAACAGGCTCGAAAAAGCAAACGCTACGACATGCTAGAGGTCTACAGTTTTAGTCCACCAAATTTCGCTGGCTCACATTTGATGAAAGTCGGCGGTGGGTTGAGCTACATCACGTTTGACGGGCGAAACACAAGCAACACAGTACGAATCCTGAGAGCGGACGGCACTCGTAGCCAGGAGATTAACTACTCAGGCAATGGAGAACTCTCTCGTAATAAGACCGAGTATTTTTCTTACTTCTCAGACAAGTGGTCGGTGAACAATCGACTGACGATCGACTATGGCGTCCGCTATGATCGAGACAACATCACCAGCGAAAACAAATTTGTGCCGCGGATTGGCTTCGCTTTTCTTCCAACACGTGATGGTCGCACGGTCGTCCGCGGTGGCGTCGGTTTGTTCTACGACAATATCGATCTGAACGTCGCTACATTCACTCAACAGCAAGATCGAGTACTGACACATTTTGGACCCGACGGCCAGCAGATAATCGGTCTGCCACAGCGACAACGTTATGAGTTCACAGGTACCAGGCTTCAAACGCCGAGAAGTGTCAACTGGAATATCGAGATTGATCGCGAGTGGATAAATAACTTGTTCGTTCGAGTTGGTTATCAACAGCGACAAGGAAGTCGAGAGTTTGTATTAAACCCATTGGATGAACAACAACAGGTGAGTACTCTGGGCTTGGATAATTCGGGAAGCTCTCGCTATCGCGAGCTGGAAGTGACTGGACGATACAAGTTTCGTGAGCGAGATGAGTTTGTTGCCTCGTACGTGCGCTCGTCTTCCAAGGGCGATGTCAACGACTTCAACTCCTATTTTGGTAACTTCGAAAACCCGATCATTCATGCGAACGAGCGCACTTTACTGCCCTGGGATTCTCCGAACCGCTTTCTTTTCCGAGGCGAGTTCCATGTCAAATACGGCGTTACAGTCTCACCGGTCCTGGAAGTCAGAAATGGATTTCCTTACTCCACCATTGACGAAGATCGAAACTTCGTTGGACCTCGTAATCAGGCTGGACGTTACCCCACATTCATGTCGCTCGATTTGCAGATCTTGAAATCAGTCAGTCTTCCAGGAAGATTCAGCAAGTACCGCGCGAATCTCGGTTTGAAAGTTTTCAATCTGACGAATCACTTCAATCCAAGGGACTTTCAGAACAATCTGGCGAGCGATAACTTCGGTGGCTTCTCAAACGGAGTGGGCCGAATGTATGGCACACGGATCTCGTTTTCGAAGAAGTAGCTTGCAAGAGCATCGCAAAGAATAGTTGATTTCGGATTTGAGCCTTTAGCAATGAGTGAGCCCTTCAAACTGCCGGTACCAGCTAACGCAGCCCAGCGCTCCGTTACGATTGTTACCTATGGCGATTGTAAGACCGCTTTTCGTGAGGCGGAGCGTATGGCCTTGGCTGATTTAGCGAAAAAGAGAAAGCGATTGGGAACGCTAACAGCCGATCAGGAGCTTGCATTGGAGAACCTATTTTCATCAACAGCGTCCATCGTTTGTGAAGTTGCAACGAAAGTCTTGGAGTCCTTGCCACAAGTTATCAACCATCCGCAGACGACCTAAACCAGTAGGGAACCCGGAACGATAGCGACGGGTAGCTATCACTCTTTTGACGTTGATTGGTAGCTACCATCGCTACCGCTCGGGTTCCCTACTTGAGTGTTCGCCGTTCGCTATCGCTCCGCATTTTCTACGATCCGAATTATTTCCAAAGAGCTACTCATCCAGAATTGCCGAAAATGTCGCCAGCAGCATATTGCTGTCGGACACATTCCCGACACCTCCGCATGCTTCCACCTCAACATCTCAGAAATTCCTCGCTAATCCTCGAATCAACTTTGGCCGGCCTCTTGCTATGTCTAGTACTGAGGTTCTTCAGGAACTAAGTTGATATCGCGGGGCGCGATTCAAACTTCATTGACACGTCGACTAGTTAAGAACGAGTCGAATTCAGCGCGGGTAGTCCGAGGACCTGTGCTCGGGCGGTGGGTGGACTTTCACATTGGCGGCAGAAAGTCCACTCACTTGGATCTTAGTTTGGGTGGAAGCCATGAAAACAGTTGTGAGGATAGTGAAGCGCGGAGTTAAGCAGCAGCCGGTTGCAAAGGAAGAGGCCAGGACTACTCAACATAGTCCAAGTGACGTCGTAAAAACTGTTAAAGCCTGGATTACAGAATCACGCGAGCAGCGCAGTGCAGCAAGCAGTCCGTTGTGGCTTCAGGAAGCGCGCAAAGAGATGCGAACGAAGAGGGCGCTATCGAGCTCGTTACAGATGTCAGCTCAAACAGCTGGAGAGGTGATTAGTTAAATTTCAAAGCGGCGATTCAGTCGGTACGTTCGTTGACTTAATAGGTCGCTGCGGACCTGCCATGGCCGAGCCGAGACTGAGAGCAATGATTACCTTGAATCAAAACCAATGAGCAAGCGATCCCCATTAATACAGCTTTATAATGATCGTTTAGCACGTGCTGTTAAGTTGAACCGAAATATATTATCGAGCGTGAACGATCAAGTCTTGATCTCGTTGAGTGATCTCTTCTCCCAGCTTAATGAAGACATAGAAGACTACATTGACTGGTTTGCAATGCGCGCAAATTTTGAACACCGCTCCAATCGAGTGGTGAGCACATGGTCTCATTTCCTCAGTACGACGCACGCTGCCAAGATAAAGGTTGGCTCGAGTGTCGCGGTTCCGCGGTTAAGGCGTTTGTCGAACTGAACTTGGCTTTAGCCCGCCTGTGACCTGAGCAAGAACATTTGTCTATGACCGTACGAACGGCAATCGCAAGCTGAGTTTCTTCGCAGTCCGTTCGACTTGCGATTGCTCTATTGCTGGCATGGGCGGGCAGATATGGTTTAAGATTCGCTACAACTCAATCGTTACAGCTTGCCTGATGGTCCAGATATCGCTGTAACCCATTGATTCTAAAAGGCTTGTCCGCTTGGCTCAGCAACTTGGGTGACGCTCACAAGCGTCGCCTTTTCAATACCTTCCAACGGTAAACGTTAACGTTGACGGGAACGTTGACGGCAGGTCACAGTTGCCATCATTCGACAGATCCTTCTTAGTCGCGAACCGATCTACCTCTCCAACCCGAGCACAGAAACCAGTACAACTTTGGATTTCAAGAGGGCATATATCGAAGAGTGTTGTGCCCGACGTTGATTACTGCAGCCTACGACGATGCTTACAACAATGTGCTCTTCGAGATATTACCGGCATGGCAGGAGGGTAAAGTAGTGACCGAAACGCTAGAGTCTCGAACTCAGATCACATCCCTTTGATCGTCGCAGTCCTACGTGTGCGCCTTTTTCTCAACCTGAACAGTCCGTTTTACAAGTCCAAGGCTAACCCTCTTAAACTTTCAACTATTTTCAAGGTCACTCAAAAGACTTTCCGTGTTCTGTTCAGGCAATTTATTACGCAATTCGTTCAAATTAAAATACCGACGTCTCTGTCGCCAGCGCAGCACTAAGCGCGTCCGTCCAACGGCCGGTTCGTGAACGTTGGTTGCAACTATTCGTCAAAGGAGTGAGATGAAAACAACCAGCGAGAGATTTCTGATTGCGATTGCGATCTTCCTAACACTCAGCTGCGTCTACGCGCAGAACGGAGAGCAACCTGCATACTTGAACCCGGCCTTACCCCCAAAGCGGCGCGCGGAAGATTTAGTCCGCCGCATGACGATTGAAGAAAAGGTGACGCAACTGGTGAATCAATCCCGCGCGATTCCGCGGCTGAACGTCCCCGACTACGACTGGTGGAGCGAAGCTTCGCACGGCGTGGCCACAAAGGGGACAACAGAATTTCCCAATCCGGTGGGCTTGGCCGCAACGTTCGACTTGGAAGCGATCTACCGCATGGCAGTAGTGATCGGAACGGAAGGCCGAATCAAATATGCACAGGGTATGCGGGATGGTCACAGCGACATATTTGAAGGCCTGGATTTCTGGGCGCCTAACATCAACATCTTTCGCGACCCGCGATGGGGACGTGGGCAAGAGACGTTCGGAGAAGATCCTTTCCTAACCGCGCGGATGGGGGTTGCTTTCGTGCAGGGTATGCAGGGCGATGACCCCAGGTATTACCGAGTCATTTCAACTCCAAAACACTTTGCCGTACACAGCGGGCCAGAACCGACGAGGCACACCGCCGATGTAAAAGTTAGTAAACACGATCAGTTGGACACGTATCTTCCAGCCTTTCGAGCGACCGTGACTGAGGCGAAAGCTGGTTCGGTTATGTGCGCGTACAACAGCATCAACGGACAACCCGCGTGTGTGAACGAATTCCTGTTGCAAGATCAACTGCGAACGAAGTGGAACTTTCAGGGTTATGTGGTTTCCGATTGCGAAGCCGTGGTCAACATCTTTCGCGACCACCGCTTCACGAAGACCCAACCCGAAGCGTCAGCACTGGCGTTGCAACGCGGCATGGATAACGAGTGCATAGATTTCTCGAAAGTAAAAGATGACCACGACTACAAGCCGTACCTCGATGCTTATCGACAAGGCATTCTGAAAGAGAGTGAGATCGACAGAGCATTAATACGTCTATTTACAGCGCGAATTAAGCTCGGAATGTTTGACCCGCCTGAGATGGTTCCGTATTCAAACATTGACCCAAAGAAACTTGATAGTGCAGAACACCGCGCGATGGCTCGAGAGATTGCAAAGAAGGCAATGGTATTGCTGAAGAACGATGGCACGCTCCCGCTAAAGAATGGACCAATGAGGATCGCGGTCGTTGGGCCACTGGCGGATCAGACGAGGTACTTGCTCGGCAACTACACAGGCATTCCCACACACACGGTCTCGGTGCTGGAGGGACTCAAAGTGGAGTTTCCACAGGCGCAGATCAACTTCGTCCCTGGAACGCAGTTCCTTCGTAAGGACGGCGTCGTCGTTCCGTCGTCTGTCTTCACCACTGAGGACGGGCGGCCGGGACTCACCGCCGAGTTCGCGACGGGACAATTATTCGGAGGCAAACCAACCGTACTCGCCACCCGCACTGTAAGCTCGCTTAACTTGAGCGCCAGCGACGTTCCTTCCGAGGCAACTGGTAAGTCTCCGCTGTTAGTTCAATGGTCCGGCTTCCTCACGCCAACTGAGACCGGAGAGTACCGCATTGGTTTGCGGTTCGAAGGAGGTTTTGCACGCGTGTTTGTGGACGGCAAGCAGGTCGCACAAGGGTTTGGTGGTGCTGGCGAAGTCGAAGCAAAGGTCGGACGCATACACCTTGAGCAAGGGAGGAAGGTCGCGATAAAGGTGAATTACGGAGTGAACAATGGTGAGCCTAAACTTGCGCAGTTGATCTGGTCCAAGTATGACCCGAAGCCCACGCCTGATGCGGTTGAGGCAGCGAGGAACGCGGACGTTGTAATCGCAGTGTTGGGAATCACCAGTGAACTCGAAGGCGAAGAGATGCCGGTTGAAGAAGAGGGATTCAAAGGTGGTGATCGCACAACCCTCGATCTGCCGAAGCCCGAAGAGGAATTGCTAAAAGCAGTTGCCTCAACAGGGAAACCTGTAGTCCTGGTTCTCGCTAATGGCAGTGCATTGTCAGTGAACTGGGCAAAGGAACATGTCAATGCGATCCTGGAATCATGGTATGCAGGTGAGGAGGGCGGCGCGGCCATCGCCGAAACACTTTCTGGCAAAAACAATCCGGCGGGACGTCTTCCGGTCACGTTCTACACGGGCGTCGAACAGTTGCCGCCTTTTGACGACTATTCGATGAAGGGACGTACGTATCGCTATTTCGAGGATAGACCACTTTATCCATTTGGTTATGGACTCAGCTACACCACCTTCTCGTACAGCGGACTGAAGCTTCCGAAGGACGTGATCAAAGCGGGCGATCTTCTTGCTCTTGAAGTGACTGTTACTAACAATGGGAAGCGTGAAGGAGATGAAGTGGTCCAAGTTTACCTTAGCTTCCCTGACGTGGCTGGAGCACCTCTGCGCGCGCTGCGTGGATTCAAGCGAATCCACCTGAAGCCCGGAGAATCGCAGAAGGTACATTTTGAATTGAAAGAACGGGACTTGAGCATGGTCAGCGAAACGGGTGAACCGTTGATTCCTGAAGGTCGGTACTCCGTTTCAGTTGGCGGCGGACAGCCCAATACTGGAGCGCCAACGACTGCGGGACAGTTTCAAATTACAGGGACCAAGGTGCTCCCTGAGTGAGTCGTAAGAACCCACCTATCAATCAAAACCACTCTCGGAAGCCGCGCGACGAACAATGAAACCGATTATCAGATCATTGATCATTTACTGTGTTCCTTCTCTTTTGATCTTCGGCAACTCGGCGGTATGGGCGAGGGATGACCCTCGTTTTGCGGTCAATCAGGTTCATAGAGACCCCCACGGCTTCACCATCCAAACGGCAGCCGGGACTGTGCGCATCGAAGTGTGTGGTGAACGAGTTATACACGTCCTTGCCAGTCCCACCTCTGAAATCAAGACGTCCAAAGTTCCGATTGTCACCCAGTCATGTAGCGCCACCAACTTTCAAGTGAGACTCGGGAAGAAGGAGGTCCGACTCTCCACCACTGCAATCGTTGTGAGTATGGACACGGCGACCGGTGCGCTCAGTTTCTTCTCCAAAGACGGGAGACCGGTATTGTCCGAACCAAATGAAGGAGGCAAAACCTTCGACACACCGTCAGTGTTTGAAGCAAAGACGTGGCAGGTGCAACAAACTTTTCTTTCGCCTGCGGATGAAGCCCTCTACGGATTAGGACAACACCAGGAAGGGATTTTCGATCTTCGCGGAGTTCCAGTTCGCCTCAGTCAGGCTAACACAAACATTTCGATTCCTTTCCTCCTCTCGAGCAAAGGGTATGGCATCCTCTGGAACAATGCGTCTTTGACCGACTTCAACCCAGCTGATCAATCGGTAGCGATCGATCCGAACACCGGCAAAGGTAAGTTCACCACAGGTGTGAAAGGCGTTTACGGTTTTGTGCTGAGTGGCAACAACAAGGACCAGCTTCTGCTCCGAGTTAACGCACAGAACGTGATTGACCTGGAGAACACCTGGACTCCGACGTCGGCTTCTGGCTTTGTCGAGTTGGACGCGAATACAGAGTATGAAGTCTCCGCATTGGGTGGGAAAGGAAACGTTCAACTGGCAGTGCGTCCGCCCGCGGACACAACAACGTTCCGTTCTGAAGTGGGTGCGGCGGTTGATTATTATTTTTTCTACGGTCCTGCATTGGACAGAGTCGTCTCGGATTACCGCAGCCTCACCGGCGAAGCGCAATTGTTTCCGAAGTGGGCCTATGGATATTGGCAGTGCCGCGAGCGTTACCACAATCAGCAAGAAATTTTGGAGACTGCGGCTCAGTTTCGTAAGCGAAAGATCCCAGTTGATGTCCTGGTGCAGGACTGGCTGTACTGGGGCAAGTACGGATGGAACGCGTTGAAGTTCGATGAGCAGCATTATCCGCAACCAAAGGACATGGTGGATCAACTCCATGCGAATGATCTGCACTTGGTGATTTCGGTGTGGTCAAAGTTTGGCGAGAACACAGACGTTTACAAGCGCATGGCGGCTAAGTCCCTTCTCATTCCGGGTGGTGACGCTTGGATGGACTTCTTCAACCCGCAGGCCCGAACAACGTTCTGGTTAGAACTCAGGAACGGAATTTTCCAGGACGGAATCGACGGGTGGTGGATGGACGCCTCCGAGCCCGAGTATGACGCGCTTCACGGTAATCAGACTTTCCTGGGTGACGGTGATTCTTTGCGCAACGCCTACCCGCTGTTTGTCACTCAAGCCATCTACGAAGGACAGCGCGCGACGACCGACCGTAAGCGTGTGGTGATCCTGACGCGCTCCGCTTTCGCAGGACAGCAGAGATATGCGGCGGCATCATGGTCTGGTGATATCAGTGCGAACTGGATCACTTTGCGGCGGCAGATTCCTGCGGGATTGAGCTTCGGCATGTCCGGCATGCCGTACTGGACGACGGACGTTGGTGGCTTCTTTCGCCCGAAGGATCAATATACTTCGAATGCGTATCACGAACTACTCATACGCTGGTTTGAATACGGCGCGTTCTGCCCAATCTTTCGCGTCCACGGATATCAGTCGAGGGCCGAGATTTGGAATTACGGTCCGCAGGTCGAAGGAATACTAAGACAGTATGATGAGCTGCGTTATCGCCTTCTGCCTTACGTCTATACCTCCGCTTGGCGCGTGACCCAATACGGCGACACGCTCATGCGCGGGTTACCGCTTGCTTTCTCTTCCGATGTAGGCGCGCGGAACGTTTCGGATCAGTTTATGTTCGGCTCGGCTTTGTTGGTCAGTCCCGTAACAGTGGAAGGAGCGAAGGAGCGGACGCTTTACCTACCTGCGGGCCATGACTGGATAGACTTCTGGACTGGCAAACGTGTGCGTGGAGGTCAGCGCATCAGCGCCGCAGCCCCTCTCGACAGCATTCCAATTTACGCGATGGTCGGCTCGATCATTCCCTTCGGCCCAAACGCGGAATCTACTTCCACTAAGGCTGACCCGATTGAGTTACGCATTTACCCCGGAGCGACTGCCGATTTCACGCTGTATGAAGATGAGGGCGACAATTACGACTATGAGCACGGAGCCTATTCTGAAATTCCGATGCACTGGGACGACAAATCCGGACTGCTCACAATTGGACAGCGGCGCGGCAACTTCCCAGGGATGCTCCAACACAAAACTTTTCACGCCGTCATTGTCAAAGATGGTCGCGGGACAGGAATAGCGTCGAGTTCAGAGCCCGACGCGACAATTCAGTATACGGGGAAGGTTACTTCGGCACGGATACGGTCAGGATCGAGAAAACGAATTTGATTTGGCTGTTAGTTTTCACTTGTTGTGTTGAGAGAGAGAGACACGCTCTTTCAAAGTAGGTCCTATCGATCAACGTTCTCGAGGATCCAGATTCCGCCCGACGCTTCCATCAACGGCAGAATAATGCGGTCGGATGTTAAAGCCATTTCCAATGGAACGATATTAGGAATGATCATCTGAGTTGGGCTCTCAAAATCTGTCACACGCGCTGGTTGGTCCAATGGTTTCCCACTCGTTGGATCAAACCGGACTTTCCATACGTTGAAAAATCCGGTGCGGTTGGAAATGAAATAGATCGCTTTACCGTCGGGCGACCAGCGCGGCTTATCGTCCCAATACCGACCTTCAGTGAGGCTGATCCATTGTCCTCCCGACGACGAGACTACATAGACCGTTGAGGCTGCTGGATCCGTAGCATTGAAGGCGTTGAAGCTAATCCAGCGCCCGTCAGGAGAGAAGCGGCCTTGCCACAGATTGTATTCCGGATTCGACGCTATCACACGCATGTTTCTCTCAGCTTGCGGCGCCGAATCAAGCGGGAATAAACACAAGGCTACCCTACCGGGCGTTTGCAAATCTGAGCTCATCAGGATCCATTTACCATCCGGTGTCCAATCGGTGAGTGAAATTCGACCCTGCATGGGAGACGTAACGATTTGTTCGTCGCTACCGCTTAAGGCGCGTAACGCCAGTGTGCGGCTAACTTGAGGATCGATCTCCGCTTGTGACGGAACTGAACGTATATAGATGAGGCCCGAACCGTCACGCGAAAGGATTGGGTTTACACGCCGGAAGTCATCGGCCCCGGTCAACAGTGTCTCGCGACCGTCGGCCAACGATTTGGCCCACAGCTCTTCTTTCTCAGCTCGCCGCTTGCGAAACACCAACAGCTTTCCATCAGGTGACAACCCCGGCTGCAATGTGTCCATCCCCGGTACCGTGAGCGGCTGGGCCGCTCCGGTAACTCGGCCAGCGTGCGGATCGAACGGCAGAGTCCAGAGGCGACTCCTTTCGCTGCGAATACTGAACGCCAGTTTTCTACCGTCTGACGAGATCGCGATGTCAGTATCCTCACCCGCACCTGTAGTTAAGCGTTCTGGCCCATCGGTCCAACGCAATGATTGCGGGTCCACTTTTACTTTCCACAGGTTTCTTACGCCTTGCGATTCACCTTCAAAGATCAACCCTTTTCCGGATGACAGCCAGACGAAATTTGCAAACCTCACGGTGGCGTCTTTGAGCGACGATTCAACGGCGGAATCCATTTGCGAGCGCACTGCATTTCCGCCATTTAAGGAGACGGTCCAAAAGCTCCAGCCAAACTGCCGATGGTTTCCCCAAACAGAGAGCCGATTACTGTCGGGATGCCAGGCCAGCTGTAACGGAGAGATAAACGCGGCGGCAAAGTCACTCAAGACCTCATGAGGTGTTCCTCCGTTAGTGCTAATCACATAAGCCTTTGACTTAACGACACCGGGGAAAGCCGAACTGTAAAAGAGGACTTGGGAGCCATCGGGAGACCAGCGTGGATGATAACCAAAGCCACACAGCTTGCGTTCGTTGCCGCCGAGTGCCGGAACTAGGAACAACCCGCCGCCATCGCGTTCGGAACGAAATACCAATGAGAGTCCGTCGGGTGACCAGTTCGGTTGCCAGTCATGCGCCGTGGAGTTTGTCACCTGAACTGAGTTTCCTTCGCCCACAGATCGGACCCAGATGTCGAAGTTTCCACTTTGATCTGAACTGTAGGCTATGAAGCGGCCGTCAGGAGACCAAGAAGGATCACTCTCAAGTCCAGGCTCAAAGGTCAGTTGCCAGAGCTTGCGCTGCAGCATTGGCTGTGTTGGTCGCGACCAGCGCTGAAGTGCGAAGTAGGCACTACTCGCCAGTATTAAAACCAGCAAGACAGAGCCAATCACCAGACTGAGCATGCTACGCCTCGCTTCGGGCGCCGACGAAGTAGCCACACTTTCCGGAATCGCGAGTCTTGGGTTCGGTTGAGGGATTGAGACCGGCACACTGTGCGGGCCGGGTACTGAGTTTGAATTGTCAAATTCTCTGACGTCGGCGACAAAGCGGTAGCCTTGTCCTGGGAGCGTCACGATATATTTATGCTCCGCGGGTCCCTCTCCCAACGCTTTCCTGAGCGAAGAAATATTCCGTGGGAGATTGTTCTCCTCTACGAAAGCATCAGGCCAGACCTGTTCCAACAGTTCTTCCTTTTTGAGCACGCGACCCGGGTTCTGCACTAATACCAGCAGGATTTCAAATGCTTTCGGCGTGAGCTGCACTGACTCCCCCTCGCGCAGCAAGACACTTTTGCCCGCATCGACAACAAAGGAGTCGAAGGCATAATACTGAGGGGAATGCTCCGTCTTGAAGGCTTTCATAAAGCTTCAGGGATTATCAAGAACGCCGGGGTTTGACAATCAGCGTTATCCGAATCGTGGATCAGCCCAACAACTCTGTCAGACGACTTAAACTTTCAGGAATTTTCAAGCCTGTCTAAAAAGACTTTCCAACCTCGTTGCGTTTAATTATGCAGTTAGATAACCGCTGCGTCCGATCGTGAGGTGTGTATTGTTAGCGCTCCAGTAGCAACGTCCCATCAAATGACCGGTGACTAAAGCATCTTCTGATCAAGTCATCTACATATAGGACTTATTACAAGTTGCTTCGGCGCTCTTTAGGTGAGCGAATTCTACTTCAACTGGTAGAGCGGGTAAAGCAATGCTGATCCGTAAAAACGCATCGTCCTGACAGGTATATGTGTAATGGAGCGCTTCTCCTTTTCTTAAGCGTAGCGCGGTAACGAATTCTTAACGCGGTAACGAATTCATAAGATCGGAGGGCGGCGCTGGTGGATGATTGGGCTGATCATGTTCGGAGCGATCATCAAAGGTTGAAGCACCGGTCGAGGTCTAGGTCCGAAATGATCGCTTGCGTGACTCCCATGAAAAAGATTCTGTTCGCAACGCTCTGTTTCCTGCTAACAAACATCTTGGGCCATGACTCACTTGTCTTCGCGCTCAATGGTGAGATTGTGATTCATGATCCATCCACAGTTATTTCATGCAATGGCAAGTTCTACACCTACGGTACCGGCGGTGTCTCACTCACATCAGACGACGGTTGGACTTGGCGACGCGGTCCTTCCCTCCCGAGGCGCGGGGTAGCTCCAGACGTTATTCACATCGGTGACCGTTACTTGCTGTATATCGCCGCCAACAGTGGGCCAACGAAAGCGGACATCAACCTCCTCACAAACAAAACTCTCGATCCAGATTCACCTGACTACAAATGGGAAGAAGGCGGTGTTGTAGCGTCATCCGATGGAATCGAGGACTGCAATGCGATCGATCCCGGTATCTTCCTCGATCCTACTACGGGTAAGTTGTGGCTCACATACGGGTCCTACTTTGGTTATATCCGTTTGGTGGAGCTCGACCCCAAGACTGGTAAGCGGCTCAACTCGAAAGAAAAGCCACGCAATATCGCAATCAACAGCGAGGCTTCGATCATGATTTATCACGAAGGCTGGTATTACCTCCTCGTGACTCATGGAAGTTGCTGTCGCGGCGCTGACTCGGGCTACAACATTCGCGTCGGCCGGGCAAAGAATGTCGCGGGACCATTCCTCGACAACACCGGCACTGACATGCTGCGAGGCGGAGGCAAACTTTTCGTTGGTTCAGCTGGACGTTTCATTGGCCCCGGACATTTTGGCCTGTTCGATCTCGGCGATGGTATTCAAAGATTCTCACTTCACTACGAAGCGGATCTCGATCGAGGCGGAGCCAGCGTACTCGATGTTCGTCCGTTACTTTGGAGAGATGGATGGCCGATCGCTGGTGAAAGATTTGCGGGAGGAACTTATCAGATCGAATCATCGCGCACCGGCACTTCACTCGAACTTGCGGTCGAAGGCTTTCCCGTCGGAGGCAGGCCAGTGAGACGGGGGCCACCACCAGGAGCAAGTCCGCTCGGCGCTACTGGCGGACCGCCGGCCGGTGGAGGTGTCTTCGCAGGTACAGGTAAACCGATCCCGGCACAAGACGTCGCAGAGGTTTCGAAAAAATGGCCAGCGGGTAATGTTGATGTGCGGATGAGTAACTACATGAGCCAGGCGCAACAGAAGTGGTCCATCGAGCCGGTCTCAAGTTCAGGCTACCTCGGCTCGCCCTATTTCAAAATCACGATCGCTGGAACTGATCGCACTTTGAGTGTCACCGATGACGCGGAGTTGATCGTGTCGCCGAATTTCAGCGGAGGAGCTGACCAGCTTTGGCGTCTCGATCAACTTGAGGATGGCAGTTGGCGATTCATGCCGAAGACAACTCCAAACGCGAAACAGCCACTAGCGTTGTCTGCAATCGGCAGTAGCTTCGCTACCTTGGCCAGATTCGATACTCGTAGTGACAAACAACGATGGCTGTTGAACACTCCCTAGTCAAACCTTATGAACAAGCACCTCATAACACTGATTACGATCGTGGTTGTGCTTACGCCACTTGCACGTGTTGCACATGTCGCTTCTCAAATTCCTGCTTCCACTTTGAAGATTGCAGACTCTTCGGTCAAAACACTCGATGCAAACGGGTTCATTCAACGCTGGTTCATTCTTGAGCCAATCAGCACCAATGGACTAACCGATAGCGCAGTGCAAGCTGCAGTCAAGAAAGAATACTTTGCAGATCAGTTGAACGTTGTTCCACGAGACGGCAACAAGGTGAACGTCGAGGGTACGGACCTTAGCTGGCATGCGTTGGACACCACAAACTACAACGTCAACCTTTTTCACTTCGCCCGAGCCTACGGCAAGAAGACCTCCGATGTTCTCTTCTGGGTTGTCACAGTCATCGACTGCCCGCGTGAAATGCACGATGTCCGACTGGCAATTGGCTCGAACGCGGCATCAGTGTGGTGGGTCAACGGCAAAGAAGTCATCGACATATATGGTGATCGCCAAACTGTAATCGACGATGGTGTTTCGAAGCGGTTGACGCTGAACAAAGGTATCAACGTCGTGCGCGCGGCGATCGTCAATGGCGGTGGGGCCACCGACTTCTGCGCTCGATTCCTCGATTCGCAGGACAAGCCAATCAAGGACATCACCGTTAATCTCAACGCATCCCAACGCCAGTCACAAGCATTACATCCTGATCCGAACTTCTACATCTTCCTCTGCTTCGGCCAATCGAATATGGAAGGTGGAGGCACAATCGATGATGACGACTTAATCGTTGATCCTCGCTTTCAGGTCTTGGCCGACTTTGACGTTCCCAGTCGCGGCTGGAAGAAGGGACAATGGTACACAGCGGTTCCTCCGTTGACTCGGCGCACGAAAGGCATTTCTCTCGTCGACTATTTTGGTAGGACCATGGTCGCCAACCTACCGCCGCGGATTAGAGTCGGTGTAGTAAAGGTTGGGGTTTCGGGCACGAAGATCGAGTTGTGGGATAAGCAGTCGTATCGCGGATATCTTGCGACAGCTGATGCGTGGAAGCTAAACATCGCGAATGAATACGATGGTAATCCTTACGCCTATCTGGTTGAGTTGGCGAAGATTGCACAGCGAGATGGTGTGATCAAAGGAATCGTTTTACACCAGGGAGAATCAAACGCCGACGATAAAGATTGGCCGAAGAAAGTGAAGCTGGTCTATGACAATTTGATCAGTGATTTGAATCTCAAGCCGGAATCAGTTCCGTTGTTGGCGGGCGAAGTCGTCAATGCCGATCAAGGTGGCGAAAAGGCGAGTGCAAACGAAATTATCAAGCAGTTACCGGAGACGTTGCCCAACTCCTCTGTCATATCTTCAGCGGGACTGCCATGCAACGCCGATCATCTTCATTTCACTGCCGAGGGTTACAGGCAGTTTGGAAGGCGGTACGCTGAGAAGATGCTGTCGATGTTAGGATACAAGGTGAAAAACACGCTGTCGCCAACCACACAACGTGCCGGAGTCCGGCTCTGAACCTAAGTCTAATCAATCGAAGGATGCCAACGTGAAACTCTACCGCGTTAACGAAGGAATCGTTATCGACTCTGGTGCCGGTGCTTACTCACTTGGGAGTGGCTGGGACGAACTAATCAACCGCAACGATCTGTTCTCGTACTTACGTTCCCTCCTCGACAGTCGCGACCTTCCTTCTGTTGATGATGATTTTCGTGAACAGATTCTTTCGCCGATTGTGAGCCAGGAAGTTTGGGCAGCAGGCGTCACTTACTACCGAAGTCGCACTGCGCGTATCGAAGAGTCGCAAAATGCGGGAGGTGGCGACTTCTATGATCGCGTGTACACAGCTGAGCGACCGGAACTCTTCTTCAAAGCGACTCCTCAACGTGTTGCCGGTCCCGGTGGTACAGTGCGCATCCGAAGAGACTCTCAGTGGAATGTTCCAGAGCCTGAACTTGCGCTGGTGATTACGCGCGACGCGAAGATTGTTGGATACACGATCGGAAACGACATGAGTTCGCGTGACATCGAGGGCACCAACCCGCTTTACTTGCCACAGGCAAAAGTCTACGACAAGAGTTGTGCACTCGGTCCATGCGTGTATGTATCTGAGGAAATGCTTCCCGCGACAACTGAAGTCAAATTGTCCATCAAGCGCAACGGAGAAACTGTCTTTGATGGCGAAACGGTGCTAGCTCAGTTGAAGCGCTCGCCTGAGTCGCTGGTCGAGTTTCTCTTCCGCGACAACTCGTTCCCATCAGGCTGTGTTCTGCTTACTGGAACGGGGATCGTCCCACAAGATGATTTCACGTTGCAGCATGGTGATGAGATCGGAATCAACATCGAACCAATCGGCACGCTCGTCAACGTCGTCGAGTAGGTGAACTAAACAAAACGAATATCGCTGAGGAGTTGCCTGTGCGAATACCTCTCTCTCGACGTGCCTTCATAAAACTTACGACTGCCGCTGGTCTGCAAATGTGGTTGTCGCGATTGCGCGTTGCGACTGCGGCGCAGAAGTCCCGCAGGATAGCTCACGGACCATTTCTACCGACGTGGGAGTCACTCGCACAAAACTACCGTGTACCGGAATGGTTCCGTGACGCAAAGTTCGGCATTTGGGCGCACTGGTCGGCTCAGTGCGTTCCCGAACAGGGAGATTGGTACGCGAGGAGAATGTATTTGCAAGGAGACTCGGCGTACGACTATCACATCAAGACTTATGGTCATCCCTCAAAGTTCGGTTTTATGGAAATCGATAACCTTTGGAAGGCGGAACGCTGGGAACCTGAAAAACTGATGGCGCTCTACAAACGCGCGGGCGCGAAATATTTCTTCGCACTCGCAAATCATCACGACAACTTTGATACCTACGATTCGAAGTACCACCCCTGGAATTCAGTCAACGTTGGTCCGAAAAGGGATATTGTTGGAACGTGGGCTAAAGTCGCGCGCGCGAATGGTCTGCGCTTCGGCGTAAGCAACCACTCGGCTCACTCGTGGCACTGGTTTCAGGTGGCATACGGCTACGATGCCGAAGGTCCAAACGCAGGCGTACGTTACGACGCTGCTCGATTGACTAAGGCGGATGGTAAAGGCAAGTGGTGGGAAGGTCTTGATCCGCAGGAACTCTATACAGGTCGCAACATGGTTGCACCGGACGGCTTCACGAGTATCAAGCTCTTGAACGACTGGCACAACAAGAACGATCTTGTCTGGAACGAGAATCCACCACCGATGAATCCGGCTTTCGCTGAAAAGTGGTTTCTTCGTTGTCAGGACTTGGTTGATAAATATCATCCGGATGTACTCTACTTCGACAACACCGAACTACCGCTGGGCCAGGTAGGACTTGATATCGTGGCGCACTACTACAACGCGAATCTACTTCGCACTAAAGGTAGTCTTGACGCTGTCGTTAATGCCAAATATGTGAAGCCAGAGCACACGACCGCACTGGTCGAAGACATCGAGCGAGGAGTGGCTACCGGCATTCGTCCGCACCCGTGGCAAACCGATACTTGCATTGGCTC
>PSRF01000020.1 GCA_003175865.1 Blastocatellia bacterium | reverse complement strand
TTTGATCGTTGACTGATAGTTACCCGTCGCTATCGAGGCAATGTCAAAACTCAAATTATTATCAGTCTTTGTTCGTGTAAGTTCGTGTGACTTCGTGGATAGCCTGTTTTTGCCAAGAACGAGTGATCCACGAAAATCACACGAACTAACACTAACTGCATCCCGAGGCGAACCAGGTTTTGACCCAGTCGCCATCTCTGGGTCCGCGATTTGAGTTAGCTGCTTCTCAGCGGTTGAGATAGCAGCTAAAGCTCGAATCCTGAACTGATCCTAACCATGGAACACAGTCACACCACCGAAGCAATCGGACAACGACTTGCGGCTGGCCCTGATCACAACTATCTGCGAGATTGGATCTACGGAGGCATCGACGGCTCAGTAACCACGTTTGCAGTTGTCAGCGGAGTCGTCGGCGCGGAACTCTCATCGTGGGTGATACTAGTGATGGGCTTTGCAAACTTGTTTGCCGACGGATTTTCAATGGCAGCCAGTAACTATCTGGGAACCAGGGCGGAGCACGAAGACTTGAGGCGGCTCGAAGCTATCGAAAACAGACACATCGATCTCGCACCTGAAGGCGAGCGCGAAGAGATTCGACAGATCTATTTGAACAAGGGATTCACAGGCGACGATCTCACGAGAGTGGTTGAACTGGTGACGTCGGATCGCACGCGTTGGGTGGAGACAATGCTTCGCGAGGAGTATGGATTGCCCCAAGAGGTACGTTCGCCGTGGTCCGCAGCGATAACCACGTTTAGCGCATTTCTGGCGTGCGGGTTAGTGCCGTTATTGCCTTACCTGTTTCGAACAAGCAAGGCATTTGAACTCTCTATTTTAATGACTGGCCTCGTCTTCTTCACAATCGGGTCATTGAAGAGCCGGTGGTCTACAGCCTCGTGGTGGAGATCGGGACTCTCGACGTTTTTCGTCGGCGGGATTGCGGCGACCCTTGCTTACGTGGTTGGGTGGTTGTTGAGAATACTTGCGGGACAGAGCTAACCAAGTATTACCGACAGGTTGTTCGCGTTAGTTCGTATGTTTTCGTGGGTCACCTATTAGGCTCCCGAAAAAAAGCGATCCACGAAATCACACAAAATAAAGTAACGAATTCCCAAGGCAAACTCAGAGTTTTGACACAAGAATTTCACGCAAGCTTTGGCGCTTTTCTCCCACCAAAGTGCGTAAGTTTGCAATTTAGCCTGCCGACGTAGCTGCGATTTGCTAACAACTTTGACGGCACCGTCTTTGCTGCGAGTCAGGTAAAGGGTTATGGCTGGGAGCGCAGGCGTCCGCGCCTGCCAACATGTCGGCCAGCTTCAAGACTGGGTGAATTCAAGGGAAGCAGGCGAGGACGCCTGGGGTTCCCAGCGATTGGTTGAGGAGTAAAGCAATGTCGAAGATGAGAGCAAATGTATTTCTTGCCAAGAACAAAATTGAAGTTCGTGAAGTAGAACGCCCCCACGCCGGTGTCGGTGAAGCGGTGATTAGGATTACGTTGACGACCATCTGCGGTACTGATTTGCACATTGTGCGAGGAGAATATCCGGTGAAGTCAGGACTGGTGATTGGTCACGAGCCCGTGGGAGTCATTGAAGAGCTCGGCGAGGGTATTAGCGGATATGAAATTGGCGACCGAGTGTTGGTCGGCGCGATAACACCTTGTGGTCAATGTCGCGCTTGTCTTTCCGGACATCTCTCACAGTGCGGACGTGGCGAGGGTTACGAGGCGCTCGGTGGATGGCGCTTTGGAAACTCGATTAACGGAGCACAGGCGGAGTACTTGCTGGTTCCAAATGCGCAAGCGAATCTCGCAAAGATTCCTCCGGAACTGACAGACGAACAAGTTGTGTTGTTAGCGGACATTGCCTCCACCGGGTTCGGTGGCGCCGAATCAGCAAACATTCGCATTGGTGACTCTGTAGTGGTATTTGCGCAGGGACCGATTGGACTGTGTGCCACTGCCGGTGCAAAACTAATGGGCGCATCCCTAATCATTGGCATCGATGGTGACGAAACGCGATTGCAGATGGCTAAGAAGATGGGAGCCGATGTTGTGCTCGATTACCGTGATGCTGACGTCATCGCGGAGGTTAAGAAATTAACTGGTGGCGGCGCAGACGTGACGATTGAAGCACTTGGAACACAACAAACATTTGAAAGTGCTTTGCGCGTGCTTAGACCAGGCGGAACGCTCTCGAGTCTGGGGGTCTATTCGGGTAAACTCCAGATTCCGTACGACGCTTTTGCTGCTGGCATCGGAGATCATCGCATCGTTACCACGTTGTGCCCGGGCGGCAAAGAACGCATGCGCCGATTGATGGAAACAGTCCGCATGGGACGTGTTGATCTTCGACCTTTGTTGACGCACACGTTCTCGCTCAATCAAATCTGTGACGCATACGATTTATTCGGTGAACGACTCGATGGTGTGTTGAAAGTTGCCATTAAGCCCTAGCAATCTTCCACGCTGGAAGGAACTGGTCCAGTAGTTATGCAAAATAGTCCTGTCTTGGAATTTCGCAACGTGTCGATAAGTTTCGACGGTACAGCGGTACTCTCCGATGTCAGTTTCCAGCTTGCATCCGAGGAAACACTCCTTCTGACAGGTGTGTCAGGTTCCGGCAAATCCGTATTGCTGCATTTGGCAATCGGTCTGCTGAGACCTGACAGCGGTCAGATTTTTGTTCAGGGTCAGGAGATTGAAAATCTCGATGAATCGACTCTGCTAGGTATCCGTGGTGGTTCGATGGGCATGGTATTTCAAGAAGATTCGTTGTTCTCAGGCCTGTCCGTCTATGACAACGTTGCTTATCGACTCAAAGAGCATGGATGGGACGAGCAGAAGATCGGTACGGCAGTCAGCGAGGTCCTGCGCTTTGTTGGGATGGATGGTGAAGAAAACAAGCTGCCCGCAGAACTGTCGGGAGGAATGAAACGCCGAGTGGAAATTGCCAGGTCCCTGGTTGGTTGGCCATCAATCATGTTGTTTGATGAACCAACAAATAGCCTTGATCCGATTGTCGCTGTTCAGGTGCTTGATTTGGTAATACGGGCGCGGGATTTGAATAAGGTCTCGTCGATTTATGTTACGAAGAAACTTCACGAACTCCCTTATCTCGCGCATTACTGCGCCGAACAAGTCTCTGATGGTCCTGTCAGAGTTCTTGAAGCGGGAAAGGACGAGTTGCCGGATTCAAGGGTGATGGTCCTTGAAAGCGGTAAGATCTATTTCGATGGGAGCCTCGATGCATTTCAAACGAGCAATGATCCCTTAATCAAAGAGTTGCTTACCCTGGACCAACATGATCATTCGGATGATCCGTACTATCCTGATCCTTGGAATAAGAAGCGCAGACCGAAGGAGCAAATCCTCTAACAATCACGCCGAGTTTAGAACAGGAGCGAGCCTCTGCAATGAAGTTGCTTGCTTCATATAGGCAGTCGCTTAAACGCTTCGCTCTCAAACTCTTCTCTTAGCGGTTACGCGTTTCGCTGATCAATTCCAGCAAGACGTCTGGATCTACTGGCTTTACTACGTGATGATCAAACCCAGCTTCTTTTGAATTGGCTTTATCTTCGGTTTGTCCCCAACCCGTGATCGCAATTAGTATAGGTCGTTGCGCCCACGTCTGTTGTCGAATAGCACGAGCAACATCGTAGCCATTCATTTTGGGTAAACCAACATCCAACAAAACAACGTCTGGATGTAGTTTGCTCGCGAGTCTCAGCGCTTCCTCCCCGTCATTGGCCGTTTGAGTTTTGTTGCCCATCACCTGCATCAGCATGCTCAACGACTCCGCAGCGTCAACGTTGTCATCAACTACGAGGATGTTTAGACCTGACTCTCGCTTTGCATACATTTGCGATTGAAGAGGAGGTATTGGGGACGCTTCAATTGAGACTGGAAGGCGGACAGTGAATTCAGCGCCTACGCCATCCACTCTGTTCCGGACCGAGATCGAGCCGCCATGCATATCCACGAGTCGCTTTACCAATGCGAGACCGATACCCAAGCCGCCGTGTTTGCGTTCGATCGTTTGATCGGCCTGGGTAAACATTCCAAAGATACTGTCGGATATGTCCGCCGGAATGCCGAATCCGTTATCAGCAACCGAGACAACTATGTCGCCATTGTCACTTACAGCACGCAAGCTAATCTCGCCACCCGGTTCAGTAAACTTACACGCGTTGTTAAGTAGGTTCGAAAACGCCTGAGACAGTCGAACGGTGTCGGCGTTGAGTTGTAGCCGTTCCGGTGGTAAGTCGATTACCAACCGATGTCCAGCCGCCGCCACGATCGGCTTAACGGTTTCAACTGCCTGCGATACAACATCTGCCAGCGACACTGTTTGGATTTGCAATTTGATTTTATCGGAATTGATACGAGACAGGTCGAGTAAATCGTCCACCAGGCGGACCATGTGTGATAACTGCCGGTCCATGACCTCCAGCGCGTATTCGTCACTCGACGAATCTGTATTTGGATCCTTGAGAAGCGCAAGTGAGTGGCGTAACGGTGCGAGTGGGTTCCGCAGCTCATGAGCCAGTATCGCCAGGAAGTTATCTTTGCGCCGATCCGTTGCGCGCAAAACTTCTTCTGCTTTCTTCTGTGGATCGATATCGATCACTACCGCCACCCAACCGTCGACACTCTTGTCTGAACTGAATGTTGGCGTATAGACAGCATGAATCCAACGTGATCCTATTGGGCCGTAATTAATCTGCTCTTCATATTCAACGACCTCGCCTTGCAGGGCGCGCTCGAAAGACGGCCCAAGTTTTTTAAAGGCATCGTCGCCAATGATGTCAACAATATTCGCCCCGATTATCTGCTCGCGAGTGAGGTTCAACCATTCGGCATATGGACGGCTGACCCATGCGTACTTCAAGTCACGCGTGCAGCGCGTCACAAGTGCTGACATGGAATCCGTGATTATTTGCAGTTGTGTCTGAACATCCTGCAGCGCCTCATCTCGTTTTTCTAAATCGGATAGATGTTCTGCGGTTTTGCGTTCACTCGCCTCTGCGCGACGCAAGGCGCGACGTAGCGCGTCACAGACCAGGGAAATTGTGATGCTCGCGATGATGAAGAAGATGAGTGTTACTACTAATTTCGAGTCCGGAATGGCAAAGCTGTAATAAGGAGGTACGAAAAAGAAAACCGCAGCAACAGCACCGAGAAACGTTGCCAGTAAGCCAGGTTGGAATCCACCGTAACATGCGGTAAGAGTGACCGCGAGTATGAACGGGAAAAAAAGAGCTGCGTCTCCAACAACGGTGGCGAGCGCGAAACGCAAAAGAATGACCAGCACTGTTGAGCCAACGGCGACAAGATACTTCGACGTTTGAGATCGATCCGGCCAAAGTGAAAACATGAAGAGCTGTCGAGTTCTTAAACGAGGCATTCAAACATAATAAGTTTAGTAGTGTCGTAGTAATGTACGTTAGCGTTCAGTTGTTGGTTACCATGGGATCTTTTACTAAAATGCGCGCGCTTTCATCGCGTAACGCTCGATCGCGCAAATAATCTCAAACTCGAGGCCGACTGTGAATCTCAAAAACTTTTCTGCGACTGTCCTGCTCGTCGTCTCTTTGATTGAGGCGAGTTTCGCACAATCTGCCAATCCTTATGCTTCGCAAATCAAACCGGAGCCTCCAATCAACAAAGGCATTGTTGTTTTGAAAGCTGCACGACTGATTGACGGAACTGGTGCGCCGGCCACGACGAATGGCGTGGTCGTTATTACTGATAATGAAATTACTGCCGTTGGTAGTGCCGCATCCGTCAATGTGCCTGCAAATGCGAAGATAATCGACCTTGGCAATGTCACGCTCTTGCCAGGGTTCATCGATGCTCATACACACCTCATCGGCCGCGTCCTCGGTGATCCCGAAGGCGAAATGTCACGAGTTAAGGACTTTGAATCCTTCGGCGCGATGCTCGGTGTGCTCCACGCTCGCGACACATTGATGGCTGGCTTTACAAGTGTTCGCAACGTCGGTGCTGAAGGGCGTTTCGATGATATGGCTTTGCGAAAAGCGATTAACGAAGGGTGGATTCCGGGACCGCGAATGGAAACAGCCGGACACGCGATTGGGATTCGCGGTGGCCACTGCGACGATAACGGATTTCGCCCAGGCTTAATCGACCCCGGTATCCAGGATGGGGTCGCTGATGGACCAGATCAAATTCGTGCTGCTGTCCGATATCAAATCAAGTACGGTGCTGACGTCATCAAAACATGTGCAACCGGAGGAGTGTTGTCGGAAGGTGATGCCGTTGGTGCCACGCAATACTCATTTGAAGAGTTGAAGGCCCTTGTGGAAGAGGCAAATAAACTGGAACGCAAAGTGGCAGCGCATGCACACGGAACTGAAGGAATCAAACTCGCTACGCGAGCAGGTGTTTCATCAATTGAGCATGGGTCTTTTCTGGATGAGGAAGGTGCGCGTTTGATGAAGGAGCGGGGTACGTTTTTGGTTCCTACGCTGTCTGCCGCAGAGTCGGTGGAACGTGCAGCAAAGGCCGGAGTCTTGAAAGGTCTACGTGCCGAAAAAGCTCTTGCTGCTGCGGCTGCTGCACGACACGGAATCAAGATCGCAGTCGCGAATGGCGTTCAGATTGCGCTTGGGACGGACGCCGGAGTCGTGCCACACGGAGCGAATGCGCACGAGTTTGTGTTGATGGTTGAGTGGGGCGGAATGAGCAATATGGCTGCGATAATGGCAGGCACATCGAACGCAGCGAAGTTGTTGGGATGGGAAAAGCACGTGGGTACGCTGCAGGTTGGCCGTTGGGCTGACATTGTGGCTGTCTCAGGCGATCCGCTCGCTGATATACACATTATGCAGAACGTTACTTTCGTTATGAAGAACGGAATTGTTTACAAGCAGTAGAGGTAATTACTCGGCTTCGGTCTAATGAGTAGTGTAGGGAAGCCTGCGACGTACTATTTCTCGTTTCTTAACTGACTTCGAATCTTCATCCAGATCTCGTAGTAGTGCCACTCTGGTGGCGCATTTGGTTCTTCGTGATGATCGGGTTTGAGGATCAAATCGCCCGTCGCGAGCAAGACTTTCATGACTTCCGGGTTTTGTCTCACCTTGGCCCATGTCGCATCAACGATTAATCGATAGTGTTTACCCGTTTCGTTTGAACGATAGGTAAAACGTTTGCCTTCGAATGTTGCCCACGTTATTCCCATTTTTTTCATGTTTTCCTCTGCAAGTGTTCCAGCTGTTTTTGCTTCAAAAGCGGTCATCTTTGTAACTTCGTCACGGGTATGCTTCCACTCGATTCCTGGAAACTTTGCCCGTGGATCATTCGGTCCTTCAGGATAGAGCATCAT
>PSRF01000115.1 GCA_003175865.1 Blastocatellia bacterium | reverse complement strand
TTGTTAGTGAGTTAGCGAATCTTGCTCCCAATCGAAGCGCGGCGTTTGTTGGCGACAGTGCATTCGCACACAAGGGGGGAGTTCACGTCTCCGCTGTCGAACGAAACCCATTGACCTACGAACATGTTGCACCGGAGTCGGTTGGCAACAGACGTCGTGTACTCGTCTCTGATCTTTCAGGTCGATCGAATCTACTTGCAAAAGCACGTGAACTCGGCTTGGACATTCGTGAGGAGGGACGATTGCTGAATGAGCTCAAGCGATTGGAACACGAGGGATTCGAGTTTGAAGCGGCAGATGCGAGTTTTGAGTTGCTGGTCCACAAATTAAATCGATCGCCGAAACCTTACTTTGAATTACTGACCTTCCGTGTCATCGACGAACAGCACGCGACTACGACGCACCAAAGTGAGGCAACAGTCCGAGTCAGAGTGGCCAATCAAATCGAGCACGCGTTTGCCATTGGTACCGGTCCTGTGAATGCGTTGGACCAGGCACTGCGTCGAGCGCTTGAGCCGTTCTATCCGGTGCTTGCCGATGTTCGATTGGTAGATTACAAAGTGCGTGTCATAAAAGGGTCGTTTTCAGGAACGGCTAGCCAGGTACGAGTGCTAATAACGTCGTCGGATGGTCAGAATGAGTGGGGCACTGTCGGAGTTTCCACAAATATTGTCGCTGCCAGCTGGCAGGCACTCGTAGACTCAGTTGAATACAAACTCAAGAAGGATGGCGTCGAGTCATCGCTCGAGATGGAGATAGATCAGAAAGCAATTCCAGCCTAAGTTTTTAGGGAGCCACGAGCGGTAGCGACCGGATGCAATAATGGATTGGTTCTAAATCGAGTTCTGCTTAGCATCCGGTCGCTACCTTGCGGTTCCCTTCATCATGTTCGTTCTTTAGCTTGTTTGACGAACGGCACTCTAACTCTAACGCTTAATCGCAGAGCTCAGTCTACGTGAATCACAAAATCCAGGTAATGAAATTCGGCGGCACGTCTATGGGCGACGCAGACTGTATTCGCCGAGCTGCGCGAATTGTTATCGACGCAACTAAGGAAGCGTCAGTGATCGTTGTCGTGTCGGCGATGGGTGGCGTTACTAATCGCTTAGTGGACGCAGCTCATCGTTCGGCAGCTGGAGACGAAGGCCCTTCGCATTCGCTGGCGAATGCCTTACGCGACGAACATTTTGCAGCTGCCGACACTCTCGTATCAGATTTGTCTGCCCGACAAGAGTTAAAAGTCCAACTCGAAAAGATCACTTCACAAGTTAGCGACCTGTGTCACGGCGTCAGATTGTTGCGCGAATTAACGCCAAAGTCTTTGGCAACTCTCTCGAGTATTGGAGAACGACTGTCCGCCCCTTTAATGGCTTCAGCTTTGACCGATGAAGGGCTCAAAAGCGCAGCGGTTTCAGCTACAGAGTTAATTGTTACTGATGATCAATTCGATCAGGCCGAACCACTGATGGCGCAAGTTCGTGAGCGTGCGAAATCACGTTTGCTTCCACTGTTGGAGAAGGAGATCACACCGGTTGTGACTGGGTTTATTGGAGCGACCCTTGACGGTGCATTGACAACACTCGGTCGAGGTGGCTCGGACTATTCAGCAACTACTTTGGGCGCAGCAACCAATGCGGATGAGATAGTGATTTGGACAGACGTGGATGGAGTTCTTACTGCTGATCCGCGACTTGTTCCCGAAGCACGACTTCTCCACGAGATCTCTTACAAGGAAGCCGCAGAGTTGGCGTACTTTGGTGCAAAGGTTCTTCATCCGAAAACTTTAAGACCAGTCGCGGAAGCGGGAATTCCAGTCTGGATCCGCAACAGTTTTGCGCCAGAACGAGCGGGTACAAGAATTACTCAAACCGGCAGGACGTCAGCGAATGGTGTTCGTGCGATCACTGCGATCAGCAATGTAAGTCTGATAACTGTCGGTGGGCGTGGAATGGTCGGGGCCGTTGGTGTCGCGGCAAAGATGTTCGCGGCTGTTGCTAGTGTACGCGCGAACGTTCTCTTGATTTCGCAGTCGTCATCTGAAAACGACATCTGCTTGATTGTCGAGTCCGCCGACGCCAGTCAAACATTAAAAGCCCTCAAGAAGGCATTCGCGCGTGACTTGGACCACCACGATGTGGAATACATAACTGTCAACGATGAGATTGCGATCGTTGCTGTCGTTGGCGAAAAGATGCATGGTACGCCAGGCATGGCTGGTCGAACGTTCAGTGCGCTCGGTGATCGCGGCATAAACATCATCGCGATTGCCCAGGGTTCTTCGGAGTATAACGTTTCATTTGTTGTCGAGAAGCACGCAATGCGGAGTGCCGTGGCTGCGATACACGAAGAGTTTAAGCTTCATCTTCCACCAGCAACTGAATCGAGCTAGTTCAACCAGTTCAGAGCTCAAGCTTTCGCCTGTTTGTGCTGATTCGTCAAGTAGGTCATTAGCGCTAAAGCTTGAACTCTGAACTTTTCACGTTCAATAATTTCCTTCGAGGGGAGTAACGAACATGAGTGCGCCAAAAGCATCAACTGAATTTCATCAGCAGCTGGATGATATTGCGCGAACACCCGCGATAGTCGCTTCGCTGCTGGAAGGAATTCCGGAAGAGCAACGTCGAATCAGACTTTCACCGGAAGAGTTTTCAGCAACTGAACAGGTCTGTCACCTACGCGACATTGAATTGGAAGCATTCGGGATTCGTATTCGGCGGATCCTCGATGAAGATAGACCCAAACTGGCTGATGTTGATGGTGGTCGGTTGGCAGCTGAGCGCGATTACAACAAAGAAGATGTTGCCAGGGCGTTGGAGACCTTTGCAGACGCCCGCAGCAAATCAGTTGTCACTCTCTCTTCCCTGGACGAGGAGAAGCTCTCTCGCAAGGGAGTTATGGAGGGCGTTGGTGAAATAGACTTGAGTAAGTTAACTGACATGATGCGCGAACATGATCTCAATCACATTGAAGAACTAAGTTCACTTCGGACTAGATTATTTCGACGAGGAGAATATTAATCCATCGTATTGTCGAGGTGCACAATGGTTGCACCAAGGCCACCGGCGTCAGGTGGCGCGTCAGTCCACGACAAGACCCACGACGTTCTAGCGAGAATAGACCGAACGAGGTCACGCTGTACTCCGATTCCTTTCCCGTGGATTATCCGCACGCTTGTAAAACCTCGCGCTCTTGCCTCTAACAAATATTCTTCAACAACTGCTTTCACCTGCCGTGGCGGGATCGTGTGCAGGTCGAAGACATCTGTAATTTCAATCTCGACCGGATCTGGAAACGGATCGTTTGGATCGAAGTCGTCATCCTCGGAGGCTGTCATGCGTCTTCTTTACCGATCGTAACGGTACTAGCAAAGGCCATTTCTTGACACTCTCTTCCAGCGACTTGTAAACTCGCCGTCTTTCAAATCCTAGCATTTTTACTAACAAAAACATGCACTCGCTCTTTTTGTGAACAGCGGCGCGGTGCGGACGAAAGGAATCAAATAAACATGGGAGCAAGAAAAAAAATTACGGTAGTGGGCGCCGGCAATGTGGGTGCCACTGCTGCGCACTGGCTTGCCGCAAAAGAGCTCGGCGACATTGTGCTGGTAGATATTGTAGAGGGAGTGCCACAGGGCAAGGCATTGGACTTGGCGGAGGCTGCTCCAGTTGAAGGATTCGATGTCAATCTTGTCGGCGCGAATAGTTATGATGGTACCGAGAACTCCGACGTGGTGATTATCACGGCCGGTCTTGCGCGAAAGCCAGGTATGAGTAGAGACGATCTTTTGAAAACAAACGCTGAGATCGTTTCCAAGGTCGTTGATGAGTGCGTTCGACGTTCACCAAATGCCGTTTTAATTATCGTTTCAAATCCACTCGATGCGATGTGTCAAGTCGCACTCAAACGCTCAGGCTTTCCAAAACATCGTGTGATTGGAATGGCTGGCGTTCTCGACTCGGCGCGTATGCGCTGCTTTCTTGCTGAGGCATTAAACGTTTCAGTCGAAAACGTGACCGCGTTTGTACTCGGTGGTCACGGTGACACCATGGTCCCGTTGCCGCGCTTTTCAACTTGTGCAGGCATCCCGATTACCGAGCTGCTGCCCAAAGACCAGATCGATGCAATAGTTAAACGGACAGCGGGCGGTGGTGCTGAAATCGTGGCACTCTTGAAAACTGGATCAGCATATTACGCGCCATCGGCGGCAGCGGTTGAAATGACCGAAGCAATCTTGAAAGATAAGAAAAAGATTTTGCCGTGTGCTGCGTACCTTGAAGGCGAGTACGGAATCAATGGACTTTATGTGGGTGTGCCTTGCAAGCTTGGTGCTCGCGGTTTGGAACAAATCATTGAGATCAACCTGACTGCAGAAGAGAGAATCGCACTGCAGAAGAGTGCGTCAGCTGTTCAAGAGCTGGTGGACGTACTCGGCATTTAGAGTAATCAGACCGAAGGAAGAGCAGGGCAACGATCGAAGGTCGTTGCCCTTTCGTTTTGCAGCAAAACAAAACAGGTGATGACAAAGTTGTCACCACCTGTTGGCGTCGCGACGCTTTTTCGTGAGTAAGGTCTAAGGACCTAAAACGCTTAGCTAAGGTGTACGAGTGAACTTTAGCTGTTGGTACGATTCCGCCGGCGGCGTTTGAGAGCAGCCACTCCAGCGATACCAGAACCTAGCAACACCATGGTTGTGGGTTCAGGCACATTGGGTGGAGGTTGTGTTGAACTTATTTGAACAAAGAAATCCTTCGATACTTGGAACGGATTCGATCCATCATCGCTGAGCGAGATATTCACAGTAAAAGTTCCCTGAAAAGGCCCACCCGGGGGTGCCAAAACATCGGCCAGAACGTGGAAGAAGTCGGTATCGGAGTAGGAATTGCCAGCTGTTATGGACAGTGGGGCGCCGGCGTTAAAGCCGGCCGCGTTGTCGTGAGTTAAACCGTTACCAGTCAGGGTAAGATCGGCTCCAACGATGAACCATGTTTGTCCACTCGTGTTTGTAAGTGTGCCACCAAATATCAAAGTGCCCCCGGCAGCAATTATTGCTGGTGAACCGCTCGAAGTCGCCGGTGTGAGCGTTAACGCATCAGCCTTTGCAATTGCCGGTATTACTGCGGTGATGCCAAGTGCTACCGTCAGCAATAGAAACTTTTTCATCTTGTTCTCCTCTCGAGGGCGCCTACCCTTGTATCGTGTTTTTTCGTACTGGTACTGGTTCGTACTACTCGACCTCTTACTGCAATCGTTTTGCTGGTGAATAGCAAAACGTCTAATTGGCCGTCACCGCCCTGAGGGGCAGCAGGGGCAAACTAGACCGTTAGTATTGTTTGAGCTTGAGCAGCTCCCGCACGGAGTAGTGAACCGGAAAGGCTATTTGTCCACTTTTGAAACGAAGAAATTGTGACTGACGTCTTGGGAGCCAACAATATCTGTGCCGCTTTCTTCATTAGAAGATCTGCCTGAAAAAACGAAAGAGCGATTTAATAACGTCTCAATTTTGGACGGTGGTTCCAGAATCTGGATAGGTAGTTTGTCATAGAGACTAAAGACGACGTGCAGAATTCATCTGCACCTCGTCACCGATCCGAGCTAGCTTGTCCCCAGGTAGATCAAAAAAGGCGACGAGCAATGCTCGCCGCCATCTTGTCTCGAGCCTGGATCTAACACCGAGGGCTACTTGCGCAGCCAACCTAACAGGCCGTAGAGCACTGTCTCGCGATTCTCTTCGTAGATTGCTTTCGTGAGAGGAATACTCATTGGACAAGCCTTCACGCAGTTCTGCGCATTGCCACAGTTGGTGATACCGTCATCTCCCATGATGGCTTCGAGGCGCTCATCCCTGGTTGCTTTTCCACTTGGGTGCATGTTGAAGAGTCGTACCTGCGCGATCGCTTGCGGCCCAATATACTGATCTCCTTCGTACTGTGGACACGCCTCAAGACAGCAACCACAAGTCATGCAACGAGAGTACGCGTACCTTTCGGCAACTTGATCCTGGTCCATACGTGGTCCAGCGCCAAGATCGTATGTGCCGTCGAGTTCAACCCATGCATGCACACGCCGCAAATGATCGAACATCTGCGAACGGTCGACAACCAGATCGCGAACATTAGGAAACTTCGACATCGGCTCCAGCTTGATCGGTTGTTCCAGGTTGTCGATGAGAGCGGAACACGACTGTCGTACACGTCCGTTGATTACCATCGTGCAGATCCCACAAACCTGCTCGAGACAATTCATCTGCCAGACTGGAGGCGTTGTTCGTTCACCGGACTTAGTGACCGGGTTCTTTTGAATCTCCATCAAACAGGAGATGACATTCAGATTGGGTCGATATGGAATTTCAAACTGTTCCCAGTACGCCGGAGAATCAGGATTAGCACGGCGACGAATGTGAATTTCGACAGACTTCTGAGGCGCTGTTGTCGACATCGATTTGCTCATGAGGTTGATTTGCCCCCCGCGTCGCCAGCTGAGGTTGATGCAGCTGACTTTTTCCCTTTGCTGTAGTCTCGCTTGCGCGGTTTTATCAACCCGATGTCAACCGTCTCGTAAGAAAACACGGGACCCTCACCGGAAAACTCCGCAATCGTTGTTTTTAAGAAATTCTCATCGTCACGCTCTGGAAACTCAGGTTTGTAATGCGCACCGCGAGATTCATTGCGGTTCAGTGCGCCTAGAGTTATGACGCGCGCGAGTTCAAGCATGTTGTCGAGGTGACGCGCATGCGGTAACGCCATTGTGGCCCAAAGATTTGAGTCATTGATAGAGATGTGCTTGTAACGATCCATCAGTTCGAGCAACTTGTCGTCAGTCGCTTTCAGTCGGTCGTTGTAACGCACGACGGTGACGTTGTCCGTCATCCACTTGCCCATCTCCTGATGGAGGACGTACTGGTTTTCGGTACCACTCTGTTTGATGATTCGGTCGTTGATCTCCTGCTGATTTTTCAGCTCTTGATCGTAAATGCGAGAACCATCTACACCATTTCTTTCGATATTCTTTGCGTATTCGATCGCGGCAGGTGCCGCGACAAAACCGCCAAAAACGCAACTCACTAAAGAGTTCGCGCCCAAACGGTTTGCACCGTGAATTGAGTAATCACATTCGCCGGCCGCCAACAGACCAGGAATGTTAGTCCGCTGATCGTAATCAACCCACAGGCCACCCATTGAATAGTGCACGCCCGGGAAAATTCTCATTGGAACATGTCGAGGGTCGTCGCCGACAAACATCTCGTAAATTTCCAGTATGGCCCCGAGTTTACGATCCAACTCCTCTGCAGGAATGTGAGTTAGATCGAGATAGACCTGGTTCTCACCACCGACGCCTTTGCCCTCGAGACAGACCTGAAAGATTTCACGCGTCGCAATATCACGTGGAACGAGATTGCCGTATGCAGGGTATTTCTCTTCGAGGAAGTACCAACGTTCGTTTTCTGGAATCTGAGTCGGTGGACGCATATCACGCTCTTTACGCGGTACCCAAATTCGCCCACCTTCGCCACGTGCTGATTCCGACATCAAACGCAGTTTGTCTTCACCTGGAATTGAAGTGGGATGGACTTGAATAAACTCACCATTCGCGTACTTCGCACCCTGTTGATAACAAGCCGAAACAGCACTTCCCGTGCAAACCATTGAGTTTGTCGACTTGCCGTAAATCAGACCTGGGCCACCAGTCGCGATGATGACTGCATCAGCGGGAAACGCTTTCAACTCGAGTGTCTGCAAGTTCATCGCGATCAATCCGCGACATACCTGGTGGTCGTCAAGTACGAGCGACAACATCTCCCAGTGTTCGAACTTTCTTACCTTGCCTGACACCTCGTACCTGCGTACTTGTTCATCGAGTGCGTAGAGAAGTTGTTGACCGGTGGAGGCACCTGCAAACGCGGTACGGTGATGCTTCGTGCCACCAAAACGACGGAAATCGAGGAGTCCTTCCTTAGTTCGTGAGAAAGGCACACCCATACGATCAAACAAGTAGATGATCGATGGTGCCATCTCACACATTGTCTTGACAGGTGGTTGATTGGCGAGAAAGTCACCACCGTAAACTGTGTCGTCGAAATGTTCCCAGGTGGAGTCGCCTTCACCTTTTGTGTTGACCGCGCCGTTGATGCCGCCCTGCGCACAAACGGAGTGCGAACGTTTCACTGGCACGACGGAAAACAGGTCAACTGCGTGACCACCTTCGGCGATCTTCATAGCTGCGGCCAGTCCTGCGAGGCCGCCACCGACAATGGCTATCTTCGTACCGTTACTTGCCATTACTTAATAAGGCCTCCTATCAATCCGCCATCGTGTACGAAAGCGACTGCGGCATTGATTCCTACCAGGAGGAGAACAACACCGGCTCCGATGCATGCATAACCAGTGAGACGTTGCGCGCGTTCGCCGATCGTGATGCCCCAATCAACGAGAAATAACCAGATGCCATTAGCTAGATGCCACACGGTTGATGTGATGCCAACAACGTAGATTAGGAAAACCGGAACCATGCGAAATTCACGAGACACAATAGC
>PSRF01000307.1 GCA_003175865.1 Blastocatellia bacterium | reverse complement strand
GTGAGAGATTACGGACGCGGTGTTCCTGAAAAGGCGCTGTTAGAGATTTTTCAACCTTTCTATCGAGTTGAAGATGACCGTGATAGGAAGACTGGTGGTACTGGGTTGGGTCTAGCTATAGCCGCTCGGGCAGTGAGGCTTCACGGTGGGACGATCTCCGCAAACAATGCTATGGACGGTGGGTTAGTTGTATCAGTAAGGTTGCCGCTCACAGATGCTCTTTAGTAGCTGCCTCATAGAAATCATCCAAGCTCTTCTGTCGGACCGCGTACGTCTCGTGCGCTAAGTTGATTTATGTAAACTGAGACAATCCAGTTCAACTGTAGAGTGAATAGTTTGGGTGGTTAGCGCACGAGACGTACGCGGTCCGACAGAAGAGCTTGAGTGATTTCGACCACGGACCGACTAAAGAGTAGGTTCGCGTCTCCCCCAAGCCTCTCGCACACAGATCGGTCTGATTCAGTCAACCACCTTAACCCTAATTTCATTTCCATTTGTACGTATTTCAGGAACGTACATCGCTTGGCCCAATACTGGAAGTGCGTGGAACGAGCCGGGCGCCTCCGCGCGCATTTCATATGTCAATTGCCAAACTCCTTCCGGTAAATGATCGATAAACATTGCCACTTTTCGATCGCGAAGCTCTTGATACACCCAACGCGTTCTACCCGTGAAATCGGTCGATGTCGCGTTGTTCAACGAATTCAACGCACTCGACTTCAATTCGCGAATAAAGAGGTTCTCTCCGCTCCGAATCTCCACAGCTTCGAGGCCGGCAGGCTTGAGATCTTCAAACAACAGATATTCGTAGTTGTTCTTTGCCTCAACTGTGAGCACGACCTCAACTCGCTCACCACTCTTTACCGTCTCGCCATCATTCAAAGGTACACGCTCCGAAACGTAACCCTTCAACAGCGTCGGATGTGCCACAAGTTTGAAATACTGACGTCGGACAAAGATCTCATTGCCTGCAGGCCGCAGAGGTTCCTCCAAACTAAAGAATTTTGCCTGGGCTGAAAAGTAAAGCGTGCCCGAACCGCTGGTTCGACGAATGGCTATATCGTTGTTGCCATCTCGAAGTAACTCTCGAGAGATCTGAAAGGTACTTGGTGCGCCTAGTGCATCGTCAGCGGTAATTTGCTTCGCAGCGATCTGATTGCCATTAACCAATAGCTCATAGCTCATTGACTGCTGCACTTCACCGCTGACTTTCAAATAATCATTCAGTGTCAACACAACGATTGCTGTATCACGCGTGTTGTTCCATTGTGCTCCGCGTCGATTCTTGATCAACCAGTTCGTTACCGGCTCGATGAGCTTGTTATTTGGATCGATTGCAAGTAGCGCACGCAACGCGAATGATGTTGCTTCGACACCGCCATCCGACCATCGCCAATAGATTCCGTCTTCACCCCAATGCGCAGTGCCAATTACTGACGGATCCGAAGTTTGAACTCCACTCTGCACAATCGAAGTGTCTGGCTTGGAATCGAGCTTCACGCCGTTCTCAAGATTTTGCACTAGAATCTTCGCCCGATCTTCATAGCCAAAGTTATGGGCCGACAACGCAAGAAGAGCACGTGTGTACGCGTTGAGTTTGTCGCGCTTGCTCCAAAGATTCTCGAACGCGGTAGCCTGAAACTTTTCAACTTCCCCTTCATTCTTTAGATGGTGATAGTTCGCTAAGGCGTGAAGCATCCACGCCTGCAGGTCGGGGTTGAGTTCCTCTTCAACGATTTCTTTGTTAAGGAATTCGACGCCTCGTGCAAGTACGTCGCTCTTGATATCGACACCCACTTGATGAGCGAGTGTCATGCCCCACACGACGTACGCCGTCATGAAATGATCACTATCACCGTCTTTCCACCAGCCCCAGCCACCATCTGGATGTTGAAAGTTGTACAGACGTTCGAGTCCTTGCTTCGTCATGGCGTCGAGTTCAGCAAGGTCATGTTTACCTTTCGGGTGAGTCGGCGCGGCCGACGATGCTTCAATCCCACCAAAGATGCGGTTCATTGCGGTTTCGGGTTTAAGACCGACATCGCGCAACGTCTTCATTGTGATTACGGCAGGCAAAAAGCGACTCATCGTTTGTTCTGTACAACCGTATGGGTAATCAATGAGGTACGGCAGCGCGTCGAGCATCGTCGTTGCCATGCTTGGCGCAACTTGAACAGAAACGTTCGTCGACTCTGCACGTCTCTCCTTTGGGATATCGAGTTTGACCGCAACACGGCTTCCCCGCATCTTGCCGGAACGCGACACGAACTTTTCTATACCGTGCTCATAAATCGTGAAGTCCTTCTCCATTGCATCGGCATAATTCTCGCCGCGCGCTTCAACTTTTAATTTCGCAGGACTGGCATGGGTTACGTTCACGTTCCAATCGACTCTCGTTTCGCTGTTCGCCTTTACGTCAACGGGCGATGCTTCGCCTTGAACAGTTAATCCTTCAGCAATCAGCCGTGGCGCAACACGCATTGGCGCATCAGTGTTGTTGTTGATGACGGCGGATACGGTGACTTGATCGCCAACGACAAAGAAACGCGGTGCTTCCAACCTCACAATTAGCGGCTGCTTCGTGCGAGTTGATGAGTTTCCGATTCCGAACTGATTTCCCGTAGTCGCTACACGTGCGGTTGCGCTCCATGTCGTCAGCGAATCCGGATATTTGACCTTTACAGTTGCCACTCCGTCCGCGTCAGTCTTCACATCCGGCAGCCAGAGAATCGTCGAGCGAAAGTCATTGCGGACCTGAACTGCTGGTTCTTGAGGTGGTGGCGCAGGTGCTTGTAGCGTTCCGGAGGGGCGGAGTTCAGCTTTCGCTCCGAATTCCGCTATGCGACCGTTCACGGGTCCATCGGCAAGAACCTGAACTGACTCTGCAGCCCCACTTACGGAGGAAACCCCACCCGAGAAAGTAATGGAATCATAAGCGCGATCCTTATCCGCTCGAATGAAGTTTAAGTTCCCTTGCTCTTCGTTTACCCGTCGAACGTCTCTTAGCACCTGATTCACTTCAGCGAGTCGTGCATACGTCTTCTGATTGAATGTGCTCTGGGTTTGAACTAACTGCGGCCGCTTATTACCGTAGTAAAACTGTCGAGGATCACCCGCGTAGTCTTGTTGGATGTACTTCACCGATTCGTCGATGAGGCCCAATGCGATTTCAGCTGACACTGGCTTGTTATCGACATCGCGCGCTGAGATCGTTAGTGTCCCTTCCTCGCGCGGCTGATATTGATCACGATCTGCCTTAACCGCAACCGCCAGGAACTGTTGAACTGGTGGAACGATAACTTGCTTGTTGTCCAGGGATAGTTGCGCATCACTGATCATCGCGGCGCCAAGATAGATATTCGGGACAAAACGCTCTTCAACAGGTAACTCAAATAACTTAGTGGTCCCTGTCACATGGATCACTTTGTAACTGTACAGATCGTCACCCTCTATACTGAACAACACATATCGATCAGGCGCGGGAACTGACAACATGATTGGTGCGACCTGTCCGGCGCGGAATGTGTCTTTGTCTACGACCAATTGCACGCCGTCGGTGTGATAACCAAGCTCAGTCGTCGCGTTGGTGGCAACAAACACCGTTGTCTCGGCTGTAATCGGAGGTAAAAACCGATCGCGTTTCGGATCGACTCCTTGATTGCTTTGCCAGGCGACTCGGTAATAGCCATCACGTTCGGCAACAAAAGTTATTTGAGCCGAACCATCTTTGTCTGTCGTGACCCTTTGAGTGAGTATGTCATCATGCTGATAGCCTCGAAACTTCAGTTGCCAGGGTTTCTGACCAGTCGTTACCTGCGGCGGAAACACTTTAGACTTCTCGCGTAGCAGACGTAATTCTTCACCTTTTACTTCCCTGCCGTTTGGATCAACCCAGACTTCCCACCAGTAATCGCGAGTGATCTTTACAGAGCCTTCGGTCTCGATTGGTTGTTCGTTAGCGTCGAGAGCTTTTATATCGACCGTTACCCTGTCCCTGGGGCGGTAGAGATTCCTGTCAGAACGAGGATAGACGTAGTAACGATTGCGTGTAACGCGCACGTTGTCTGTGGCTACAATCTCTCGACGAGATGAATCAGTGACCCGCGCTTCAATCTGATACTCAAAATCTTGATTGTAGTTTTGACGAGGAGTCTCGAACGTCAGCGTTGCTTTGCCGGTCGCGTCAGTCCTGATCGTTTCACGTTTGACGATCTGGCCGCGCCCCCCGTAGTAACGACTCATTCGTTGAATGTCATCGTAGTACCACGAGTATTCACGATGCGGAAACCAATAGTGGTAGAACGGATTCTGATAGACTACGACTTCCACCGAGGCGTCCGCCACCGGACCACCAAAGTAATAGTCCGCCTGAATGTTTACCTCTACATTCTCGCCTAGTCGAAACGCTTTCTTCCGTCCATTCTCTTCTGGTGTCGCTACTGCAACTTTGAATTCAGGAAGCTTGTATTCCTCCAGGCGAAACAATCTGGCTGACCCAATGTTGTTACCGGACGCATCCCAAAACGTAACGTTGTATTCACCTAGCGGTAACTGTTCACCGAGCTCAACTGATCCCCACGCACTGCCAAAGGCATTCAAGACGACTTTGTTTTCGATAACTTTCGTGCCGCGCGGATCGGTAATCTGATATGCAACGGTCTGATCGGCGGGAGTGGAGTAAGCACCGTTTCCACGTCGCCGCGCAATAAACTTCCATTGAACAGTCTCGTTCGGGCGATAAGCTGGACGGTCAGTAAAGGCGTAGATGCGCCACCCATCAGTCTCGTTACTGTAGTTGTAAGAGTATGCCGAACTAAACGCTTGATGATCTCCGCTTGCGGCAGACACAAAGAGATTGTGAGAACTGGTTGAATTTGTAAGGGAGAACTTAGCAAGACCATCTGCATTTGTGACACCAGTAATTCGGCGCCAATGCCAGGTCCCGTCCGCCAGGTAGTAGTTTTCCCAGAGGGCCACGTTTGCATTCGCCACAGGAGCGCCGCTTAACGCGTTTGCAAAATAAGCGAGCGCCTGTTTCGACGACGACTTCACCAAAACCGAGACATCGCTGACCAACAACAAATCTCGCGACGATAATCCGCCCGCTTTTGCTTCAACGAGGTAAGCGCCGGTTGGAAGCTGACCTTGAACTCTCACTTGATCACTAAATGGTTTGTGATCGGTTCCGACTATCAACTCTCTTTTCCATTCCTTAACAGGTTGACGTCCAGTCAATGAAACGCGTTGCATCCACGTTCCATCAGCGGCTAGGCCCTCATCACTGTCGACAGCCTTGATAAAACGAACATCACGTGGCAGATCGATCTTGTAAATTGCAAAGTTCGCCTGGCTAACATTTCGCGCGTTGACTTGGAACTGAAGTTCTGATCCTGGAAGGAAGATGTTTGAAACTGCAACGTTGATTGCCGGGTCCGTTATCTCCTTAATCCGCTGTTGAGCTTGATCAAAGTAGCGGGTTTCGCCTTTTGTGAACTCCGATGTGATACGACGATACAACTCGAGGGCTTTAACGTAATCAGGCACCTGCAACCATTGGCCATTCTGAAAACGGACATCACCAGTGCTGTTCATCCATTCTGCATAATTGAACAAAGCATCGTCATACCAATCATTCTGCTTGCCACCCTCAAGTGACGCTTCAAGCTCGTCCGGCACGCGTTGACGTGTCTCCAGATCGCCACCCTGGTAACGCATTGTCATCGCGATCAAAAAATGAAGATGAGTTCTGTCGTTTTGTTTCGTGCTGATCTTTAGCGCATTCTCAAGAATATTCAGGGGAATGTAATTGCCGTAATACGTGTAATAGTAATAATCATCTGCGCGAGGAGGTTGTGCGGCTTTGAACACGATCTGAAGATAACGCGCCCGCGGTACATCAGAGACAGGTTGACCGGCCCACCAATCCAGCGCTTGTTGATAATGTGGCCAAGCCGCGGTCCAGTTCATCTGGTTGCGTCTGGTCCAGAACATATCAGCCAGAGATTCATGCGCTTCTGTCCAAACAAGATCGCGATCTTGTTCTTTGTCAACCGTACGAATCAGTTCTTCCAACTGCTTTTGGGCAGCCTCGAACTTTGACGAATCCGAAGTCGCTGTTGCAGCTTGCGAGCGCCATGAAGTGTCGGCCAAACGAAACTCCACCCAACGCGAATCAGCGGAACTCAGTCGAGATTTTTCAATTCTCCTGTAGATCTCGTTTGCGCGTTGGTAGGACCCCTGCGCGTACAGCGACTCCGCTTCTGATTTCAATTGAGAAAAGGTCTGTTGAGGTGTCGCATTTAACAGCAGGAAGGCGATTAGTGTTATCGAGGAAATCAAGTTCATAGTTGAGGTCCATTCGTTTGGCCGGCCCGCAGCCTTTATTTACAGGTCCGTTGGCTAAACCAGTGCAGGGGAGATCCCGGCACTCTCATCTAAGGAACGACGGATGTGCGCATACTTGCGCGGCGAGGTAGGAGAGACTCAATCTTTGATGTGAAACTTAAACGCTTGGTTCGTCCGACGGTTCGAATAATATTGTTGACTCTTCCTATTTATCTGGAGTTGTCAATAGAAACACCGCGAAAGATGCTAGCCAGTGTTCACCGGCATAATCACCGCTAGCGACATGCGCCAGTGCTGCGTTCGCATGCTTATTGGCAGACTCAGTCAACACACGTCGCGCAGGATCTCTCGCGGGTAGTGCGAGCGCTATCTTGCGCATACACCACGCTCGACTGAGATTCAGCCCATCAAGATGAACCAGTTTTGGATCTGATCTGTCGGTGACTATAGCCGGTTGCAACAACGTGGTGGGATTACCCAAACGGACACTGGGTAAGAAGCGATGAAACCACAACGCAAATTCAGCGGGCGTGAGAACTCGCTTCATTAAGTCTGCTTCCATCAACGCTGGAGAAAAGAAGTCTTCTCCACCAGGCTCCCACGCCCCTGGATAGTCTGTGTCCTTGCTGAAATAGGTACGACTGCGTTCATCCAACAAGCTTTCAAATGCGTGATCCCCAACAGCCTTCGCATAATCAATCGCAAACGCTAAACCAAACGCGGTGTTGGGATGTACTCCGGTTCTTATCGGATAGTTCTGTTTTGGTAGAAACGACTTGTAGCTACTGACAATCACATCGACCAAAGGCTGCAAATTTTCCGCCCAGGCATCTCCATCGCTGTCGTCCCACGAGTGAAGTTCCTCCGCCAGTTTCAGCAGCCAGGCCCAACCATAAGTTCGTTCAAACGACTGACGGTTAGGCTGCTTCATATAATCGGCTTCGGTACGAATGTTCGACGACGTTAGATTCTCGTTGAGCGCGGCTCGAATTTGAGCTGCTTCTTTGAGGTTGGGAAAGTTTCTTAGTAATCGAACTAGCATCCAATGGCCGTGAACTGAGGAGTGCCAGTCGTAACAACCGTAGAATGCGGGATGTAAGACCTTAGGACTTCTCACATCATCCGATTGATTCATCACGTGCTCAGGCTTATTTGGATACTCTTTGGTTACACACTTCAACGCGAGCGCCGCAAAGTGGGATGCTTGCGTCTCGGTCAGTGTCTTGTCATTAGTTGTTTGAGAGGTCACTGGAAAATTGAGAAAGAGAATGACTGCGCTAACGTAGACGAATTGTCGGGGTTTCATATTCAGCTGCCAATTGGATTTGTAATCAGTAACGATGCGATGGTCGACCAATGTGAATATGTGGACCTGTCGCCGTCCCGGGGATCGCCTCACGAAACGCTGAGAATGGGATCCCGTTCTTCTGCAGAAATGAAAGTAACGCCTGACCTTCGGCGCTGTCAGGATGCAAGGAGATATCCATCGCGTTGTGGTGGTCTAACCTCCAACGATCGTGAATTGCGCCTTGACCAAAAACAGCTATCGGCAAAGGCTTCTTAAACGTATCGGAAAAGAAAGTCTGTACTTTCCATGCGTCGCCAAGAGACCAACCGCTGGTGCCATTGAAGCGAATGAATGAGGTGGTTCGAATCAGGGCACCGCGCGCCAGTTTCAACTTTCTTGCCAACTCCGCATCAGCTTGCGTTTCAACCAACACATTTGCAATCTGTGAATCTGCCGCAGACATTTGGCGTTGTGTCTCGGCAACCTTTTCTTTAGCGTCGCTCAGTTCCTTCTCGTAATCGTCAACTTGTTTTTTAGCGATCAGACCTTCCTCGTAAAGTTTGCGCGATACGGTCGCCTTTTCTTCGATGCGTTTGACGTCGTTTTCATAACTGCTCAGAAGTTTTTCCAAGCTGTTCTTATATTCTTTTGTCGCAGCGACATACTCATCACGCAGTTTTGTAAGTTCACTTGCTGAAGTTGTCGATTGAGTTTTTGGCTTTTGTGAGTGCCTTTTAGTCT
>PSRF01000129.1 GCA_003175865.1 Blastocatellia bacterium | reverse complement strand
GCGAATCACACGCACCTCGATCTGAACCACATCAGCGTTGGCTACGGCGACACGATGCTCGCTGTCGAACTAGGCAGCCGTCCGTATCCTGCAGATTATTTTTCGCAGAAGCGCAACAGCTACTATGAAATCAGCACTGCCGGTCACAACACGGTTTTGATTGGTGGTAAGGGCCAAGTTTCCGGTAGGCAGGGCAAATTGCTGGGTCCGCTCAAAGGCGACGGCTACGAAGCATTGACTGGCGTCGCCGATGGTGCCTACGAAGTAAGCACGACGCGAGTGCGCCGTCATGTAGTTTTCGTAGACAAGCGCTTTTGGGTTTTACTCGATGAGATTCAAACCCCAGAGATGGAACCAGTCGAATTACGCTTTCATACTTACGGTACAGCGACCAAAATCACATCTCGACACTGGGTCTTCGAGCAAGGGCAAGCGGATTTGGATATTCTCACGCCCAATACTGAAGTCACCAGCGGGCTCGAAACTCCCGCAGGTTGGATCAAGCCAGTCACCGTACTGAGTATGAAAGCCGAGGCGCCGGCACGAGAACACACGTTGATTACCGTCTTGCAACCGCGTGCGAAAGAATCAGCAGCGCTCGACAAAGTTCAGGCGCAGAAAAGCGAAGAACAATTAGTCGTTACGGTCGAATCTACTGAAGTGATTTTTGAGCAAACGGCAGATGGATGGCGAATCAAGAATGTGCGCCTAAAAAAGTGAGCGCTCCAGTGAGCGACAGTCGCAGACAGTGAATTCGACGGCAAGACTACTTCGCCACCTCGCGCCAACTCTGCCAGTCATCGTTGAGAGCCTTGACCATGACCTTCGCTGCAACGTGCAACCAATCCGCTGACCGTCTGCTCAAGTCGTTTTTGACTTTTTCAATCGCACGTTTACTTCCCAGATGCACGTTTGCGGTTTCTCGGCCCATAGCCTCCAGTAACCTGTGTTCGTCGTGGCCCTTTGGCAACATGTCCAGTCGAACCCGGCTGCAATCTGGAGAAAGGCGGCGAACAATCCAATCCTTGTAGATGTTGAGAAAAGGATCTGGACATCTAATCGACTGACTGACGATTCTGTTGTAAACAGAACGATCCTCGTTCCGTCTGCTGAGCCAGATGTAAGCTGAGGGAATTAGTGCCTTGGCCTCCCGGGCGATCTGACCTCCCCTCCAATCGGCCAGAGCGACAAAGCGCTGCCGACCCAAACTGCCTAAACCAGCGATGCGGTGGATCAGGCGATGACGTAACTTCGCTTCAGGCAGGGCGCTGGAAAGTGCCTTTGCAGCTCTATTGGGAATAGGCGTCTTGATAGTGGGCACACTGTTTAGCCTCTCCCAGAACTTGATCGGATCGCGAAGCTTGCTTATGACGGTCGAACGCAACCACTCGTGGCGTTCAGCCAAAACAAACGGGCCACCACCTTCCTGCAACGCCCTCGCATATCCCCTGAAGAGGGCTTCGCAAGCGTCGGCTGGCCGAAGTACCAAGCGGTTTGTGGAGATAGCTAGATGTGAACTCACCGCCAATCGAACGAGGTCGTTGGTGTAAGGCAGATCAAAGGCTTCATCGAAATCATTTATGCCCCAGGCGACTCGCCCTTCCTGATCCCGCCAGGTGCCGAAATTCTCCACGTGAAGATCACCAACTCCCAGGACTGCGGGAGCCTCAGCGAGATCACTGCAGTGTTCAGTCCAGAGTTCGATCCACCGATAAAATGTTGCGCGCATGAAAGAGAATATGTCGGCAGACATCCGTTCATGTTTTAGCCGCAGATCAGGTTCAACAATCCGCGTTTGCTTGGCCAACCAGCGCTCGTAAGATTTCGTGGCTTCCTTGCAGTTCATGGTACTTCCTGAAGGCTCAATCAGATCATTCGTTACGTCACCGACTATCACGTCAGAACAGGCGCGAAACTACTGCTTTCAACGTGATCTTTATTCGTAATGCATCTAAGTCGCTTCGCTCATGTCGCTAGCTGGCCACTTTGTATCTCCACCGCTGATGGGCCGGCTCATACCGCTGAATGAGCCGTGACGGACTGCACCAATGCGACCACAGTTAGCCACCTGACCCCAGGTTACCGTTCCATTAAAACTTCCACTCAAAACCAAGCCTGAATGTCCTGGGTGCTTCAATCGATAACGGCACACGTAACTCGAATGTCGGACTTGTGAGATCCGCCTGCACTGTTGCCTTGCTCAAATTGAGGAGATTGAAGACATCAAGGTGGAGGAAGATTTCACCGTGTTTGAGAGCGAACGCGCGCGCTATGGCAAGGTCAACGGTCGAATAAAGATTCGTGCGAAAAACACCTGGGTCGTCTCGCGTTGTTGCTCTCACAAAAAAAGGTCCCTGATTGAACCCGTCGACAAATAGCATCCTACTAAATGGTAACCCGTCATAGTATTTCGCCACCGCTCCTATCTGAAGTCCTAATGGTGCTTCATAAAAACCAGTCAGCTTGCCAGTAAGTCCCCGATCGAAAAACATCCTGCCTGTTTCAAACAAACGCGTGTTTGGGTCGGCATTCAATGCAGCGAAGATCGACATGTCGAAAATAATAGAACCAGGATCGTTTTGAAAGACCTGATTACCTGGATTTGTTGGTACCGTACTGTGCGTTGCTGTGAAGCCCATTGTAGCTTCCCAACGCCGGCCGATACGCTTAATTGCTTCGATCTCAAATCCTTTGAAGCTCCCACGAAAACCAGTCGGATTCGTTAATAGAAGAAAGTCCTCTCCCAGCGCCGCAGGTTGGCGATTGAAGAGTGTCAGGCGTTGGTCATCTGCAGTGCCGATGATTCCGTCGTTGCCAGGATCACGAACCAACGTCGGTGTGTAATTTGCAAATGGAACTCCCGTGTTAACGACCTCAATAAGGTGGCGAGTGTCGCGGCGAAAAAAAATTGCTCGTGCAATGAATCGCTCGCCAATTCGTTTCTCCAACACAACAGAGATTTCGTCGGTATATGGTCGCCGTAGATTGTTGTCGACGGCTGAGTGGGAACCACCAAAGACGCGAAGTGTTCGTGTTAGTTCGGACGATTGAGCGTGAAGATCGCCGTTAACGTCCTGCCACTGCAAAACCTCGCCACCAAGCGCCACTGGATTTCCAAAATCGAGATAACGGCCCTGCAATACATGACCGTAGCGCGCAAAGCCGCCACGTAAGACAAATCGACGCGGTAATGGAAGAACAAAACCAACGCGAGGTTCAACTGTGGTCCAGTTGATCCGATTGGTCGCGTCATCGGCTTGCCCCACACTATTTTCCATTCGCAAGCCAAAGTTAACGGCGAACGATTCGGCTGGACGCCACTCGTCCTGACCAAACAATGAAAAATTCTGTACGTGCTGACTTGCCTGCGTTGGAGTGTTCCAACGAATCACTTCAGCGGACGTAGCTTTAGTCAGGACCTGTTCGATACCGTTAACCGCAACCCAGCGATTTCTAATGTTACTGCGGTCGTAAGTCGCACCGGCGTTGATACCATGACTACCAAGAAATCCTTGACGCACGTCCTGGAAAGTACCTCTTATTTGATATCGCGTTTGCGTGCCTGCGAACGCGAGTGGGGCTGCACCTGTTCGAATCAACTCTGGTAAATCAATCGTGCTCGTTTCAACTACGCCCGGCTGAATGCCGGACGAAACAATGGCATGAGCAACTCCAAAGCCAACTTCCCATCGCCTGGATGCCGTCATAGAACTAGACCAGCGTGCCTGGAACTGATGAAAGTTGTCGTTGCCACGTTCAGTGGCGCTCGGTGCAACCCGTGGATCAGCATTCTGATGTGAATTGAAAACGTGCTGCCCTGCGTAGAATATTTCCAGTTGCTTATTGCCACGCGAGAATGCTGTGACGTTTGCCACTGCGTGATAGACGTGGACATCGATGGGGGCAGCAAAGCCTCCGAGTGTTTTCGAAAGTTGCTGCGTCGATAGCGCAACGAAGAATGGCAGTTTTGCCTGACTCGGCCTCAACTCTCCTGAAAGCTGTCCGGTTAAATCAACCAGATGATTCAACCGCTCTGGCCCGGGGAAACCAATCCGGCTCAGTCGCGCTTCCATATTGTCGCTCTGCAGCGCGCCACCGGAATAGAAGACTCTGACGGCACCCTTAAGTTGCGCCGACGCGTCTGCGTTCGTACTTCGTTGTGTGGTGAGATCTACTTCCGTTCCGCCGCCAGAAAACGATGGAGCTTTTGCCGCTGTGACTACAGTCATATCAGCGAGAGAATCAAAATCCGGGTCAGTAAGAGCACGACCTGGTATGTATGCGTCGTGTACATCGAAGCCGTTGAGCTTGTAGCGATTCTCAGTCCAGGAAGTTCCAAGCGCTCCAAATAGAACAATCCGTCCCGTATCCAGTCCACCAACGTCGACCCTATCGGTAACCGTCGAAGTCTCCTGGTTCTCAAGAATGGACCAGATTCTTCTGGCAGTTGGTAGGCCGTGCAGAGAAAACGCTCCAAATCGACCACCCAACCAAAGACCTCCATCGAGCGAGCTGATTCTTTGTTGACGTTGACCTGCCGACATGGGAAACAGGAGCACATTGATGTCCAAACTGCTGTTGGCACGAACATCTAAATTAGAAACACCCTGGCTTTGCCAACCAGAGAGCGAAATCTCCATTGAGTAAAGGCCGGGAGACAATCCAAGCAGCTTGAAACGACCTGAGCGGTCTGTGAACGCTTGAGAGGCGAGTTGAACGCCATTCGATGACTGCCGGGAGGAGGTGATCTTAGAGGGATGTTGTGGCCAGGTAGAACGTTTTGTGACCCTGACTTCTACGTTCTGTAATCCTCTGTTTTCTGAGTCGTGAACGCGGCCCAGCAATGATCCGGTCGGCAATTGACCGAAAGCGGTGGACGCAGTTATCGCGACACTCAGCGCTAAGATCAAAGGACGACTGGTCACGCGACTTAGATAACGCATCGCATCTATTTAAGATCATATCCAAATCCGACGGGCGTGCTTGCTCGCGGACTCGCAAGGTAGTGCCTGCCAAGACACCCCAGGGCGAATAATAGCTATGGGGGAGATTTTGGAAATTGTAGATGCTTATTAGCGTCGCGTGAATGTCAAACTCAACACGTTTTGGCAAACGTGAACGTCTGAGATGAAACTTCGCTGAGTTGGACGCTGCTGGCAAAGTTGAAATCTTTGGCGTAAACCGTTACTCGACCAGTCCGTTCGAATGATTTGTTCGACTGCGGCTGGGGAACTGTGTTCTCAGTTGCCGTTAGAAAAATTCGCCCTTTATCATCCTGTTGTTAGGACTCGCCGCTGTTCACAGAAAGTTCCTTCCCCTTTCTCCTCACCTTAATAAGCAACATGCCTGCATAGATCACCGCACAGTACACGAGGCCCACTAACCAACCCGCATACAGCCAGAAGCTGTCCAGGATTCTGCCGCGTTCATCATCGTAAGCGGATAGGATGTTACCTTCAGCTATGAGCATGAGCCAGAGGTAAATGCCGCCGACTATTACCCCGGCCCAATCGAATCTCAGAACCACATATATTGGAACCGCCAATGACAGGACGAGCACAATAGGATCGAAAGCATAAAGACTGATCCGTCTCTGATCCAGGAGAAGTGATGGTGCTAGCTGAATAAACAAACCAGATAACAGCAACACACTCAGTAACTCAAGGATGCGACTCGCTGATATCCTGCGTCTCATTGCAACACGCTGGAATTAAACGGCCGCCCCGTCGTCAAAGAACCCAAACAACGTTGACCAGAATCAAGCTGGCGGGCAGTGCGCTCCAATAACTTGTTAGCGATCCAGATCAAGACATCCACATCTTTCCGCCGCATCCTTTCACAATCCATTTACTTCCATCCTGGACAACCCGGTAGGAGCAACCACCAGCAAATAGATTGGCTACGTAGTAGCTTCCGTCTACTTCAACCTCATGTTCGTTGATCCACTTGATCCCACCTACACGATAGAGAATTCCGCCTTCACCCGTTTTCTTATCCCTTACTCCACCGATATCGCTCGAAAGTTCCGACTCTGAGCCCTTCTTAACAGGAGGAGTATGGTCCTTAAATCTCGCGATAAATTTATCATCCGGGTCTTTCTTCTCAATCGATATAAAAAGGACCTTCGTATATGGCTTTTGCTGTTGAGCTTCATGTTCAAAGAGATAACGAAGCACAGCCTCGCGAATATCGCTCTCGACTTCTGCCTTCTGGGCTTGGCGGTTTGCACTCCCTGAAAGTGAGGGAAAGAATAAAACCAGCAGTAACAGGCAAACTGTCATAACGCAGCCTCCTTTATCTAGCTAACGTCGTGTATCACTGGCGCCGTTAAGCAATGTTACATCAGTGGCCGCGATCATGCGTGACCCGCTCACTCAAACGAATACTTGATGGTCACACCATCCCACTCCTCCACCCGTGTTTCGACCTTGCCTAGGTCCCCGCCAGGGCAGTTTACCAGCAGGTGCGTGTCATCG
>PSRF01000276.1 GCA_003175865.1 Blastocatellia bacterium | reverse complement strand
AATTCAGTATTGAGTGGCTACTCTGGTCGTCTTAATCAGGAAATCAGAATAAAGCGTGGATTAAGTTACGGTGCGGCTAGTTCGCTTGACGCACGTCGCAACACTGGCGCCTTTCTCGCCTCCGCACAAACAAAAAATGAGTCCGGCGCACAAGTGGCTGATCTATTGCTGGGAGAGATCGGCAGACTTTCGACGGCCCCTCCTTCGGATACTGAACTCACACCGCGCAAAGCAGTTTTGATTGGAAACTTCTCACGAAACCTTGAAACTGCAAACGGTCTGGTGGCCCAACTTGGTTCGATAGCTCTTTATGGCCTCGGATTAGACGAGATCAATCGGTACATTGGAAACGTGCAGGCAGTCGCGACAGCTGATGTGCAAAAATTTGCTACGACTCGGTTGGATCCGAAAACCAGTGACCTTGTGATAGTCGGTAATGCCAAAGCATTTTTGCCGGATTTGCAGAAGCATTATCCGAATGTAGAAGTGATAAAGTCTAGTGACTTGGATTTGAATTCGGCGTCGTTGGTTAAGAAGCCGCAAAAGTGAGTGGCTTGGTCTCACTTGCTCCATTAGCAGTAGGAGAGTGCTCATGAGAAATCGACGATTGTTTGTTATCGCTTTGTGCAGCAGCGTCTTTCTATTTGTCGTTGTTAAAGCCAATGCTCAGAATCCGATTGATGGCATTGACGCTCGTGCAAACACCGCAGAGTTGGCTCGACAACTTGGAAGTCCTGATCCGTTGTTGCGACAAAAGAGTGCTGAGGCACTCGCGCGTTTAGCGGCCACAGATCAGCGCAAGATGGTCGAAGGCTACCAATTGGAAGAGAAGAACAAAGAGGTGCGACTCGCGCTAAACTGGGCTTTGTATCGAATGGGAAAGTCGGAGTCGCTGTTTCAAATTGTTCATGACCTGGACTCGGGGCGGCAGCAACAGGCGATTGGCTATCTTTCCGAGTTGGAAAGCGCGGATGTGCTCTATCCATTTTTGAAGAAAGAAAAAAATGCACCACGCGTCACGGCCGGTCTTTTGAAAGCCCTCGGAAAGATCGGCGACGCGCAAACACTAGATGTAATCAAACCTTATCGAGACTCCGTTCAACCGTTTGTTGCTGAAGCTGCCGAGACTGCATCAGACGAGATCGAGAAACGTCTGGGCGAGCAATCATCAACTCCCACTAACTCGCGACCACGGACCGCGGAGAAACCCTGAAGTGGTCAGCTGTCAGTGGTCCGTTGTCAGTTGTCTCTAACTTTGTCGTATATTTCGACGTTCGATACTAAAACAACTGACTACTGACAACTGACAAAGTCCAAAATATCTGTCTCCCCACGAATGCATCCCAGTCTGCGAACATTCCTCGACTTACTCACAAGGGAAAACGAAATCGTCACTATTAACGCTGAAGTTGATCCCTATCTGGAACTCGCTGAAGTCCATCGACGAGTGATCAGTGAAGGTGGTCCAGCGTTGTTGTTCAAACGAGTGAAGGGGAGTCGTTATCCTGTTGTCACTAATCTGTTTGGCACCGAACGTCGGATTGACCTCGCGTTTGGTCCAAAGCCTGAAAACTTCGTTCGTAACTTTGCACATGTACTCGAGTCGATCCTCCCGCCAAATTTCAGCGAGCTTTGGAAGCAGAAGGCAATCGCGAGCGACTTGCTGAGACTGGGAACTAGAAACACATCGCGCTCGCCGGTGACACAAGTAGTTGACCGTCCCGCTCGATTGGACCAACTACCTGTTCTAACAACGTGGCAGGAAGACGGTGGTCCATTCATAACACTGCCGCTCGTCTATACTGAGAGCCCCACAACCGGAAAACACAATCTCGGCATTTACCGCATGCAGATTTATGATGCGACCTCCACAGGTTTGCACTGGCAGATTCAGAAGGGTGGCGGGTTTCATTATCACGAAGCTGAAAAGTTAGGACAGCCGCTGCCCGTCACTGTGTTTCTCGGTGGTCCACCCGCCCTGATCCTGGCTGCAATTGCACCGCTGCCAGAGGATGTTCCGGAGCTTGTTCTCGCTTCGCTACTCGCAGGTGAAAAGTTGAAGATGACCAGGAACCCTCTAGGAATTGGGCCACTTCGGCATCGCCTCGCCGCAGAAGCGGAGTTTGCACTCGTTGGACAAGCGCTGCCGAATGAAAGACGCGGTGAGGGTCCGTTCGGAGATCATTACGGTTACTACTCACTACGACACGACTATCCGGTGTTCCACCTTGACGCAGTCTTTCATCGTCGCGATGCAATTTATCCCGCGACGGTTGTAGGTAAGCCAAGACAGGAAGACTTTTTTATCGGTGCCTACTTGCAGCGACTATTATCGCCTGTGTTTCCGCTCGTGATGCCGGGAGTACGCGAGCTTTGGAGTTATGGTGAGACTGGATTTCATTCGTTAGCGGCAGCGGTTGTGCGCGAGCGTTACGGTCGCGAGGCGCTCGTTTCAGGTTTTCGCATTCTCGGTGAAGGTCAACTCAGTTTGACGAAGTTTCTGTTGTTGACCGACACGCCGCAAGACCTGAAGGACTTTCCACGTCTCCTCGAACACATCCTGGAGCGCTTCCGTCCAGAGACTGACCTATTCATTTTTTCAAATGTGTCCATGGACACGCTTGATTACACCAGTGGGAAGGTGAACGAGGGTAGCAAGGCGATCATGCTAGGCCTCGGTGATGCGAAACGGAAGCTGCCAAAGGAGTACAAGGGTCAGTTACCGGCAGGCGTCTCTCGTGCAGAAGTGTTCTGTGCTGGATGCTTGGTGTTGCAGGGCGAGAAGTTTTTGGACAATGAAGAATTAGCTATGCGAGTTGCTCAGGATGTGTCTTTATCAGAGTGGCCTCTTATTGTGCTTCACGATGACGCGAGCGTCGCGCACTCGTCACCCGATTTTCTCTGGTCGACGTGGACACGTTTTGAACCAGCTGCAGACATCTACGCAGCACGCACGAGAGTGGAGCGACATCATCTCGTCTACACTGGTCCAATTGTCATTGATGCACGGACTAAGCCTGGCTTCCCCGATCAGTTAGTGGTGCGCGACGATATCAAGGAGCAAGTCGACAAGCGGTGGGCTGAAATCTGGCACCATGCCAAACACTCAACTTAGTGCTGGGAGCGCAGGCGTCCTCGCCTGCTAGTTACCTTAAAGTCGACCCTTGTGGAACTAGCAGGCGAGGCCGCCTGCGCTCCCAGCATTAAGTTGGCTGATCACATCGGTAGTCGGAGAGTAAACAGTGCGCCGCCTGAGGCGTTATTCGACGCCGTGAGTGTCCCGCCATGTTGGGTAATGACTCGGTAAGTCAGTGCGAGTCCAACGCCATGACCTTTCGGTTTAGTTGTAAAGAAGGGAATGAAGATCTTTTGTAATTGAGCTGGAGGAATTCCGGTGCCTGTGTCGCGCACTTCAATCTGCGCCCAGGACTTTCCTTGATAGTCGTTCTCGCGAACGCCACACACCGAAACTAAACGATCTGTCTTGTCCTCTGGTATCGCTTCGGCTGCGTTTCTCAACAGGTTCAGTAACGACTGTCGCAGCATCCGTTCATCTGCGCCAACAATCAGAGCCTGGTCGACTTTGATTTGCAGCTCCACTCGCAAGTCGTTGTACAGTGTCTGAAGGTCTCTAACGCAATCGTCAACCAACTCGGCGATGGATACTTCTTCCAGTTGCAATGGTTGAGGGCGCGCGAAGTTGAGAAAGGCCGTCACCATTGTTGAGAGACCTCGTACTTCGTTTAGAAGAGAGGCAGCGGCGCCTTGTGCTTTCTCATTCAACTCGAGACTTTGCAGTAATTGAGCGTACCCATGAAGAGCGGCGACGGCGTTCTTAAATTCATGGGCCAGTCCTGCGGACATCTCGCCAAGATTTTCCAAATTCCTTTTAAGCGCAACTTGTTCCCGGAGTTCTGTGACTTCGGTTATGTCAGTCAACAGGCAAAGTGCGCCGTGTGGTCCACCCTCGGGTGGTAGCTCGATGGGGGCGACGGTTGCGCCGAGCCAGCGCTGCTGTCCCTGAGGAGTAATGGTTTCGAGTTCGCTTCGACGATAGAGCGTACCGCTCTTTAGACAGTCGCTTACCATCTTGAGTAAATCTTCTTGTTGAGCGAAAAGTTTTTCGAATGAGACGCCTAGTGCTGTGCCGTCTAGTTCGAGCAGTCGCCGAGCCGGGGTGTTAACCGCGATCGAATGGCCGCCGCCGTCAAATGCAAGTAATCCTGACGGCAGACTGGCCACAATTCGTTCACTGAATTTTTCTGCTGAGGTAGCACGTTCGCGTGCTTCCGCGCTCAGTAATTCCAGCTCCTTACGTTGTTCCTGGAGCTGGGCCACCACTGTTTGAAATGTTTCGAGAACGAACTCAGCTTCGTCCTTTGACTTCATCAGGTCCGATTTGACAGAGGCGCGCTCAGCTTCGTCGACTAGTCGTTGATATGGGCGCAGCAACCAGCGGAGGACGAAGACCATGATCAACAAGCCACCAATGAGAATGGCGATGAATGAGGCAAGTATGGTGGTGCCACGTGAAGCTGGTGTTTCAGGCGAGAAAGCGTAGAGCAGGACGGCAAACAACACTGCCAGCACAAAGAAGGTGGTCAGCATTGTGATCCCGAATTGAAAACGGGTGTTGCGCACGAGGTTAGATTTGTGAATTTAGATTTTTGACTTTTGATTGCATTTGAGTTCAGTCAGAGAGAAGAGTTTCGCATGTTCACGTGCAAATCAATAATACAACCTGTAACTCAGAAACCGGGTCAATCAAAAAATCAAAAGTCAAAAACCTAAATCATCTGAATTGTCCGGCATACCAATCGACGATTTGCGAACCAAACAGTAGTGCACAGATCGCGCCGATGCCGAGAAATATTCCAAAGGGAAGTAGCATCTGCATGTCTCGTTGACCTCGTCGCATCATCCACAGAATGCCGATGATTGATCCCGACAATACGCCGAAGAAGATCGTCAAGATAGTTAGACGCCAACCAAGATAAGCCCCAACCATGAACATCATTTTAACGTCGCCGAGGCCCATCGCTTCGACCCCGCGGAGTTTTTCCCACGTCCAGCCCATCAGCCAGAGTGAGCCACCTCCGATAAGTGCACCGATAAATGCGCCAATTATCGAAACAGCCCAAAGTGGCAAACCGCCAAAGGCCCCATGCATTAGTGACGGGAGGTCATCGAAATGGGGAGTCTTCGTAAGCCATGGAATAGCAATTCGCGCGAGAATCGAGAACGCAGTTCCCGGATAGGTAATCACGTTAGGAAGGAGCATGTGCTCTGCGTCGATGAAGACGAGCGCGATCAACGCAGAAACGAACACAAGGTCGAAGGGAAGTGCGATCGACAAACCGTCGTGCCAGGCCACGACAGCAAAAGTTAACCCCGTAAGTAACTCAACACCTGGATATCGCGGCGAGATCTTTTTTCGACAACCACGACACTTTCCGCCAAGAAACACATAGCTGAGTACAGGGATGTTGTCGTAGAAGGCTATGACAGCGCCACACGTTGGACACCGCGAGTTTGGAAAGACGATCGATTCTTCGCGGGGCACGCGATGAATTACGACGTTTAGAAAGCTCCCGATGATGGCACCGAAAACTCCGGCTATGACGTAACCAAATGTTGCTGGAAGAAGACTCAGGTCAGGAAGGAACAGTAAAAGGGAAAGGTGCATGCATTTTCATTGTATATCCGATGTTGATCCCAGCGGCTAAATTATTTTTGGTTGTCAGTGGTCAGTTGTTCATCGCAAAAAATCTCGTGGAACAACTGACAACTGAC
>PSRF01000066.1 GCA_003175865.1 Blastocatellia bacterium | reverse complement strand
AAATCAGAAATCAGAAATCCCGCTAGCTTCCCCGGTACGTCGAGTAACCATACGGGCTGATCAGCAAAGGCACATGGTAGTGCTGCGAGCTGTCAGTGATCTTGAACGCGACCGTAACCTGTGGATAAAAGCAGTCAAGACTGAGTGACGAATAATAAGGTTCAGTATCAAACACCAAGCGGTAACTTCCTTCGCCAACCGGTTGCTCAACAAGAAAGAAAGGCTTAACGCGCCCGTCCTGGTCGGTCCACGCGTGACTCAATTCCTGCCACGATTCGTCGTTGTTTTGCACTTCCAGGCAAACCGCAACGCCACTGGCTGGCGCCCCGCTCGAAGTATCGAGGATGTGAGTTGAAATGGTGGCCATACTTGAACCTACCTCGTCCGAGATTCCGACAATGGCTGCGTGAGTATCCGATGAATAGCTGTTTTTTGGAAGAAGAAATTTCGTTGGCCAGGACTTAAGACATTGAACACCCGCTGAGAATCAGTGCGAGACAAGTAACTTCGCCAGCCTTAGCGCCGTGATTTTTGCTTGTTCGGCGGCAGCAATTTTCAACTCGTCATCCGGATCGTTGCTGAGACGATCTTGCAGTATCAACAGCATCTCCTCTGCTGATTTCCCAGTCGCGCAAACAATATAGATGTAGCCGAATTTTGCTTCGTAGTAGTGATTCAATTTGGCAAGCAAGTCCTTCGTCTGACTGCTGCTCTTACCGATGGCTGCCTGCTCCTGAGTTGACCATTGTTGGGCCTGGGCCGCCGGTTCTTTCTTAGCCGTTCGCTCACCGATCTTCGGATGACTGCGAAAAGCTTCAAGCCAATCGTCGCGATCGAGAGACCACCACACATCATGCGCTGTCTCGTTCAAGTGTGACAACGAGGTGAATGGTCGACGATTGTTAACTTCTTCAGCCCAACGACGTGAACCGCAACACTTAAGCAATTCGGTGGTCGCGTCAGTGGATGACAGCTTGTTGAGCCAAGTTAGATTGTTTGACATGTGAAACAACCGAAAGCAAGTGGACCAAATGTTCACATCTGGCGGTTTGCCCATTCTGACCTGACTACTCAGCTAATGTCCCAAACACACGTAAGCGACTCACACCACCATCGGGGAAGATGTTGAATCGAACATGCGTGACAACGCCGGCGTTCATTAACTCATGGTCGAACAAATGTCGTGTGTGTGCCTGCAACTTTGTGCGCGCGAGCACGTCGCTCCATTGCACCGACAAATCAGTAAGACTTTCGTCAGACAGTCCTTCAGCATTACATGCTTCGAGAGAACAGCTCTCCGGATAGTTTCCCTTAAAGTATGACGTATCAATCTCAAGTTGATTGATTGCGCCCGCCGCACCAAACTTGATGATCACCCAATCGTGCCCTGGACCACGTCGTCGTTTTGTTTCCCACCCATCGCTCATGTTTGCCGCACGACCCGGCATGATCAGATTGTGACGATGACCAAAAAACATGTCGCTGCATGACAAGACTCTTCCACCATTTTCAACTGCTGCGAGATCGATTTCCCCATCTCCTCGTTTGATTCGTTCCCAATCAGGAAGCACCTCGCCATAAACACGTAAACGGGCCACACCCCCATCGGGATAGATCTTGAAGCGAAGGTGAGTCACGCGTTCGTTGTAGTGAATCGGGAATGAATTCTGTGAGTCGCCAGTCAGCGGCATCTGCGGAAGTATTGGCATCCACGAAACGGACTCATCCAAAAGTTGCGCTTCAGTTGGTAGTGCTGAAAAGGCCGTCGCCTCGAGTGAACAGTGTTCGGGATAGTTCCCACGAAAGAAACTGGTGTCGACAACAACACCACGCACGATACCTGGCAGTCCGAGTCGAATAACGCACCAATCAAATCCAGGTGTGCGACGTCGACGTGTCTCCCATCCATCCATCCACTTCCCGCGATCTGTGTATTCGCCTTCCAGGAAGATCGGGGCTATCTGTTTGAGAAGGTTCTCCTTGGGCGCAAAAAATTCGTCATTGGCAACAAGCACGGCGCCACCAAGTTTTTCGGAGGCAAGATCGATGAGTTCAGTAAATTCCATCTCTTCCTCTTCTCTTTATATCTCTGTGTTCTCGGTGTCTCTATGGTTAGTGACGGTTTTAACTTCAACACAGAGACACAGAGAGCACAGAGATTGCACAGAGAAACGTTTACAAGATTAACTGTCCACTTACTTCGTCGTGGCCCGTTGCGACATCATATATCTTCCGGCCTCGCAGAAAAGTCTTTTCCACGACGCCTGACAACAACTCTCCAGCATAAGGACTTATTTTGTGCCTGTGTTCCAGGTCTTCCGGTTTAACTTCAAACCTTTTCGCCGGCGACCAGATCACCAGGTCGGCATCCGCACCGACCTTAATCGATCCTTTGCTTCGCTCGAGGCCGACCAAGGCAGCTGGTCCACTGCACATCCACTCAGAAATTCTTGGGATCGAAAGCCCACGCCCCTGTGCTTCCGTCCACACAACCGGCAGACGCAGTTGCAGCGAGGCGATACCTCCCCAGGCGTGCATGAAGTCTCCAGTCTCAGGGAGCTTCATTGATGCGGGACAGGGAGAATGATCCGAGACGACTGTTCCGATTGTGCCATCAGCCAATCCTCGCCAGAGTTGTTCGCGGTTCTCACCTTCGCGAATTGGAGGACAACACTTGAATTCAGTACTCCCGTCGCCAATAGACTCTGCCGCAAAGTGCAAATAGTGTGGACACGTTTCGGCGGTAATCTTCACGCCCGCTGCTTGTGCTTTGCGAATGAGTGGGAGTGCGTCAGACGACGAGAGGTGAACGATGTGCACTCGCGTATCAAACTCACGACTCAGCCGAATCATCATCGCAACGGCTTCGTCCTCCGCAGCACGCGGTCGAGAGCGAAGAAATGTTTGATAACTCTTTTGGTCACCGCCGCCGCCTGAGTGCTCGTCAATTGGCCCAGGTAACTCAGCGTGAACAATCAGCAACGAATCAAGGCGTGACAACTCAGGCAACGCCTCACGTAAATCAGCTTCGGTGACGTGCGGAAACTCATCCACCCCTGACGGCACAAGAAAACATTTGAACCCAACAACACCCGCCTCGCACATGCCAGCCAGTTCACTCGTATTTCCGGGCACAACACCGCCCCAGAATCCTAAGTCGACATGACATTTACCTGCTGCCGTTTCTAGTTTCTTTTCGAAGTGGGCCACTGAAGTCGTTGCTGGTATCGAGTTCAGTGGCATATCGATCAGCGTCGTTACGCCGCCGGCAGCGGCTGCGAGTGTCGCGGATTCAAAGCCTTCCCACTCGGTTCGTCCAGGAGAATTGATGTGCACATGTGTGTCGACGAGACCTGGCATAACGACAGAGTCATCATCGACATCAATCATTTCGACGCCAGGGATTGACTGTTCGAATGGACCAACTGAGGAGATGACTCCGTTTGCGATGTGAATCGACACCCGCTCAACCGAATTCCTCAAAACTACATTGCGTCCACGAATTATGAGATCAGAACTCATTTTGAATTAGAAGGTTGGCGGGCGCGGCGGCAGGTTTTGATTTGGGCCAGCTAATCCAAAAACTTGTTCGTAAGCTATGGCAGTCGCAGCAAGTGTTGCAGGCATAACAAAGTAAGCACCAACAACACAACAACAAAGACCCAGCAAGCCGACGAACCAGTTCAAAAACATAAGACCCAACAACCGCCAGAAGTTGGCCAGCACTGCCTTGAAACTTAGTTTGACAGCGTCAATGCCGGACAATCCTCGGTCAACAATTAGCGGAAATGAGAACATAAAGAACACCGACAACAGCATTATCAAAAACATGATCACCAGGAACACGACGCAGAACAAAACAAACACTGCTATGACTGGTCCGCTGCTGTGATTGTCGCGTTGTGTAGCAACTGTCACAGCCAGACCCACATAAAACAGAAGATAGACCGGCAATACAATCATCATGATTGGCACGGTATGTATCAATGTTGCAATGAAGCTCTGGCCAAAGTAGTCGAAACCTTTGAAGAGGATTCCGAATTCAATGGGTGCACTGCGGCGTGTGTTAAAGAAAGCCAGATAAATCCCGCACATCATCGGGCCTATTAATATTCCAAGTGGCCCGAGCGCTCCGATGAGCATGCCAACAACGGTGAGGCCCAGAAAGAGCCAGTATTGGGATTTGACGAGCTCCCATCCGCCCTTCAAGCATTCGACGGGTTTAACAGCAGCCGGTCTGAAACTCACGTCAGCGTAATTTGTCATCGTTGATTCTTGCTAAGGCCTCTCAGGTCTCTCCAGCGATGGTTGTGAGACTTGACGATTCTCAGGTCTGTTCATGATGGGCGAACGACGAGGCGAAAGTGCGACGGGATAACTGCCGCCATAAGGTGAATGAAAATCGGTTGATGAGTAAGGCACAAACGTGTAGTAGCCAGCTGATGAAGCGTGATACCAAAAACCTGTGTCGCGCAGCCAGCGCTGTCGTACTCGCGTGTAGCGATTGCTGAGTGAGCGACCGTTACCAGTGACACCCTCGCCACGAAACTCACTCCAATAATCGAAGTTGTCGTTCTGTCTTTTTGCGCACGATGACTGTGTACCAGCTTGATATCGACGGCACCCATCTATCGTATGTTCGCTAATCCTTAACTTTCCATGACGAGCCGCGAACTGCGCTGCATTGGAAGTCACATCCCAACGATAGTTGCCGCCACCGTCCACTACAGCAAAAATATCTGCGCCTCCAATCTTAAATTCCGGTAATCGCTTTCGATCAAACTCGGCCGCTTCGAGTATGGCGGTTCCACGAACTATTCGAATGACAATCGCATCATTCGAAAGTTCTTCAAAAGCTATCTCCGAATCGCCATCAATGCGAAAGAGAATGTCTGGAAAGAGCATCAGCTCGACACGGCTGTAACCAGCAGTCCGTAATTTATCGTGGGAACGCAGATCAGTATCGGTGTTTACCGGATCCCAGGTGTCCCCGCGTAGAACCTCGGCCCCCAGGTCAGCAAACACCACGGCCCCGGGCTTGGCTGACACGACATACGGGCTGCCATTCGTGCTGCTCCGCTCGTCATCTTGAGGAATGTCGAGTACGGCTTCAGTGTGCTTACGGTGCTTGGCCCATGGTGTTTCGTTCTTTAACTGCCGATTTATCTGGACCAACTGGTTCCCACGTTCACGACACCAACCGTCAAACGTCTGCTCTGTTTTCGTATCGAATTCAGTGACGTTTACGACACCATTGACACTGCGCGCAATCCTCTTCTCCTTGACCTTTTCTCCGTTCATCACCGCTTCACCCTTGCGTACGATCAGTTCTGACACGTCTTTCAAAACGTTGAAGCGGTATATGCCAGAGTCGCTCAGAAGGGTTTCGGACTGCGGAGTTATGACTCTTATCAGGAAAAGTGCAAAGGGTTCGAAGTATCGAGACTCGTAAGTCTTCAGCAACTCGCACGCAATCGATCCCTTTTCGAGGTCTATGCGCAAGCGGTCGTATTGCGTGTTGACGAAGCGGATTCGCGTTTCGCCGCTCATGCGGAGGTAGTTGCCGGGTTGCAGTAAGAACTCCGCTCGTGCATCAGGAGCACTCTCGACTACATCCCCGTCGTGAACTTCGAACCCCGCCGTTACCTCGGCGGTCGTACCATCACGCTCAAGCTCGATCTTGCCTTCGAGCACGTTGACCCAAACACCTTTTACAACTGCCTCGAGCTTCTCGCCCTGCTGTTCCTCAGGTTTGTTCTGGTTTTTTTCAGTGGGCATATCTTGCGCGGTGACAGCTTGGTCCGAACAGAGCACCAAAACAATCAACACGCAGAGCCAACGAAGTTTCGTGCCAATGTGGTTCATAATCCGCAAGGATTTCTCAGATTAACTCAGAGAGGGAACGAAGCGAGAAACTCAAGTAGGGAACCCAGAGCTGTAGCGACGGGTAGCTATCACTCAACTTCTTTTTATTTGTTTGCGTTGAATGACAGCTACCCGTCGCTACCGCTCTGGGTTCCTTACCTGGGCTTGGCTCGCTGATCTTTTTCATTTTCGGATTTTCTGACAGAGTCTCTGAACGGGAGAATGAAAGCGTCCTACGAGTTATCAATATTCGACAAAAAATCCAACAAGAGATTGCCCGAGACCCTCATGCGATAAGAGGCCGTCGAGCGAATATCATCGATTGGTGCGATCTCTGTTGTCAGTGTGTCCAGCACTGCACGAGGAATTCCATCGTCGAGGCGATTACCGCGCAAGACCTTCTCTGTTTGCACACAACGAACCGGAATCGGAGCAACACTTCCAAAGGCGAT
>PSRF01000106.1 GCA_003175865.1 Blastocatellia bacterium | reverse complement strand
TCAGCTTTTGAGTCTGCGTTTGGCTTCGTCGATCAAAGCATTGTTGCCTTCGTAGCTGATTGGAACCCCACCATTGTCGAGCCGAGGAGGATACTGGTGTGCCCCATAAGTTGGATAAGCTTCAGTTCGCAAATGTGCAAGCATGTGATGTCCACGTCGTGCTTCTCGCTCATGACGGAGCGCTGAAATGTCGATAGGCGCAATAACAATTCGTTCACCTGGTCCAGGTGACGCCTGCGCGAGCAACCGACCATCGAAGTCAACAACCTGACTGCCGCCTGGCCAGGAGTAAGGTGGATAAAACCTTAAACTGGCTCCCTGATTCGCAGCCACAACGTAGGCCGTGTTTTCAATCGCGCGTGCTCGATTAATGACCGTCCACCAATCCATTGGATCAGTCGCACCCCATGGATCCATGTAGGCCGAGACGCGCACAAGAACTTCTGCGCCGTTCATTGCGAGTTGACGCATCGCTTCGGGGAACAACCAGTCATAGCAAATAGCGCAACCAATGCGTCCGATTGGTGTATTGGCGACAGGAAACAACGGCTCATCGTAGCCGTCGAGATCGTGTGGGCTCGTATGGACCTCGTAAGGAATCCACGTGTTGACTTTTCGGTATTTGTAAAGAATGCCGTCCGGGCCAATCAGACAAGTTGTATTGAAAACCTGACCCGGCCACTTCGGATCCGTTTCCAACATTGAGCCACTTTGAATGTAGACGTTGTGTTCACGTGCTTTCGCTTCCAAACGTTCCGTATGTTCGTTTGGAATCTGCACGGCGAGCTTCTCAATCAACTCCGCGGCTGTTGTAAAAATTGGTGCCGCGTGTGCGAACTCGGGGAAGACTACGAGACGAACTGGAAGAAACGGAGCAGCACCGGCGATTGCTGAATCGATCATCGATAGCATGCGATCTGTGTTCGCGCGCATGCTCTTGCGATCAATTGGATTAGGCATGTCGGTCTGGCACGCCGCCGATGAATATCTGATGTGATTCATAGATTGTAGGGTCTGCACTCTGTTGGCAGCCCCTTGTTCCTATTCAAACTTGACTATGACGACCGCTTGAAAAGCTGCGTTGCAACCCGGATTGAAAGCAGGCGGCTATGGAGTGCCGCCTCTACAGCCCCGCATCATAGACACTTGTCTTTGGATGATAGTTCTTCCAATCAAACCAGTAGTCATTCAGTACAAAAATTTGTTTGATCTGTTTTCCTGTCAGCGGACCGCTGATCGCCTTGCCGGTGAAGTCCCATTCGCTTCCAGTTTGACTGTCGACAAGAACCAAAGGTGACGAGTCTTTCTTTTTGAAGAACTCCAGCACTCGTCCGTCTATAACGCGCTCAAATCCCCGCACTGATTTTCTGTCATTGCCAGCGACAATCAAAAGTGGAACTCCGCCGAGTTCATCAACGATCGGACTCTGTTTGGCAACTACTTCAGATGGATATGCCTTGGCCACGTTGCCCGCCACGACACCCACCACCAGGGTTCGAGGCGACAGCTTTGGATCCAGGTCTTGCGCTATGCGAACAGGCACCTTTTCCATCCGCGTGTCCCAATCCGCCGGAACATAGTTCTTTGCGTCAACCGTTGGATCGGGCTTCAAGACTCTGCCGCGTGGTTGCTCCTGCTTCCACATTTTGAAAGTTATCTCGTCGTGTAACACCGAACGCAGTCGTTGTCCTTTGAGTGGACCAACGATCGCTTCACCCGAAACCTGTTGCCACCATGTTCCGGTCTCTTCATCACGCATGATGAAATTTTGGTTGTTAATTCCTGCGAGATGAAAATGAAGCTGTCGTCCGTTTACAGTTGATTCCCACACCAGACCGGTGTGACAGAGCGTTCAATAGGTTGCGACGATTGGCGTACCTCCTACTACGTCCTGAACCAAATGGTGATAAGCCATCAGTCGCACCGGGTATGCGACTGCTTCACCGCTCCTGGTTACAGACAGAACCATGTCGTCGTCGTTTATGTAGTTGACAGTGTCGGGCGGTGCGTACGAAATGTTGACGTCAGGCCGAAACATCCATTCGAAGTGGTTCTGGCGTGCCATCCACGTTGCAGCGAAAAGCGGAAGCGTAACCAGCACTGCGAACGCTTTGCCGAACCAGCGAGACTTGCGCCAAAGCCAAACAACAACAAGTAGCACGGCTATCGACGCGATAATCGTTACGATGGGCGACATCCGACGCATCACATATGACACTTCAAGAGCGCGCGGAGTTTGTGGCTGGAACGGTTGAATGAGCCAGATTGGAGTTATAACGATCGTAAGACCGATGACAACGATCATGAACAACGCTAGCCATAAAAGTCGCCGACTCGTCCTATAACTTTTAGTGGGGGTTGACGTGCTATTCATTCCCTTATGATAACGTATTCCGATAACACCCCAAGCGAGGAAAAATAATCTACATCATGTCGGATCAAAAGAAAGTTGGCATTCTTACGGGCGGCGGCGATGCCCCTGGGCTAAATCCCGCAATCAAAGGTTTTGTTTATCGAGGCTCGGAAGTTGGTATATCCGTTGTGGGTTTGTTTGATGGTTGGCGAGGATTGATGAACCCATTACCGGACGTTCTGCCTCTCGATCGAGAGACGGTGCGACGTTGGGATCGCGATGGAGGAACGAACCTTGGGTCTTCGCGAACGAATCCGTTCAAACAATTAGGTGAGGACGGTAAGCCGCAAGACCATTCAGCTGAAGTTCTCGAAAACATTAAAACCCTGCAATTGGATGCAGTGGTTGCGTGTGGTGGCGAAGACACGCTTGGTGTCGCGGCGAAGCTGAGCCAACTCGGAGTTCCTGTCGTTGGCGTCCCGAAAACAATTGATAAAGATCTTGCTGCAACCGACTACACGTTGGGTTTCGATACCGCGCTCAGAAACGTCTCTGAAATCATCGAGCGTTCACGGACACCAGCAGGTTCACACGGCTGGGTACAAATCGTCGAAGTGATGGGCCGTCACGCAGGTCACCTGGCATTGTGGTCTGGTCTTGCGGGTCAGGCGCACTTAATTCTGATTCCGGAATATCCGTTTCGCTATGAACGAGTGTTTCGACTTCTGAGAGACAGACTCGGTGAGCCCGGACTGAGTCGTGGTGCATCACAAAGACCACGTTATGCTGTTATCGTTGTTGCTGAAGGAGCCCGCGCGGAAGACGGAGAAATGGTGACGATTGATGATCGACACGATCCGTTTGGTCATGTGCGTCTGGGCGGAATCGGCGAAGTGATGTCGAGAAAAATCATGAGTGAAACTCCTTACGAAGCAAGATCGGTGATGCTAGGGCATCCACAGCGCGGTGGTACGCCAAGTCCGGTCGATAGGATTATGGGTTTAATGTTTGGCGCAAGAGCGGCTGAAGCAGTAGCGAGTGGAGATGTGGGAACGATGGTCTCCGCGCGAGGCGTTGCACCTGCGTGCGAACTGTCTTTAGTCGACATTGGTTCCATCGCAGGAAAAATCCAGACGGTCGATATCGATCGCTATTACGACACGGAGCGGTACCACTTCAAACGTATTGGGATGTAAGAACTATTTGGAGTGCGACGGCCGGTGTCGCTTTTTACGACGGTTTTCGCGCTACACTCAGGTTGAGGCTGTAACAAAGCGGCGCCGGACCGCTAACACCCATGTTAATGGGCCGTTGGCGAAGCCGAAGGTGACGGCGACGACGCTGGCACCGGAACGAATACGATCGGCGTCGACGCCGTCACGCCTTTTCCTTCCTGAATCGTAATTGATTGGTTTGGCTTCAGGTTTTGAAAAGTTTCCTTCTGACCGCCTGGCCAACTCACTTCCAGACTTACGGTCAGCCCTTCCTCCGGTTTCCCTAAACCAAACGTTAGCGGGAGTTCGCTCTGCGACGCATAGCTCGATCCTGTTCGTACCATCTCGACCAGCTTTGCTCCCTTTGATGATCGCATGGTCACGCTCGCACCAATCGCGTCGCGGTTTGCTTTCGAGCCAACAAGCTTCACGCGCAGCAGATCGTTTTGATTTCCGTTGTCGTTTCGCAGGAGACGCGCCGGACCATTATTCGAGGTGATCAGAAGATCTAAATCACCATCGTTGTCGAAATCTCCGTAGGCCGCTCCGCGTCCGACGATTGCTCGCTGCATGGCCTTGCCGAGTTTCGAAGTTACCTCTTCAAACTTCTTTTTTCCCTTGTTATGAAAGACATGCGGTGGCTGGGCGTACTTCACATTTGGCTGCACGACTGCAATGTCGTCCGAGACATGTCCGTTCGCTGCAAAGATATCGAGCAAGCCATCAAGGTCGTAATCGAAGAAGAACGTCGCAAAAGTGAGCGACTGCGCTGAAAGTTTGCCGATACCTGAAGATGGCGCTTCGTCCGTAAATAAACCGGAACCGTCGTTGTGATACAGCGCCATGCTCTCGTTGGTGAAATTGCCAATGATGATGCTCGGTCTACCAGAACCATCATAATCGGCAGCGTCAACGCCCATCCCCGCACGCGGAGTTCCAGATGCACTGAACGCGACTCCAGCTGCAATGCCATCATCGGTAAACGTGCCATTCTTGTTGTTGTGATACAGCTTGTTCGGCTCAGTGTCGTTAGCGACGAACAAGTCCAGCCAGCCATCGCCATCGTAGTCGAGTAATGCGACACCAAGCGTTTTACCGGAAGGATCTGCGATGCCGGCCTTTTGAGAGACGTTTTCAAAAGTTCCGTTGCCGCGATTGTGATAAAGGGTTGCACTCTGACCTTTGTAAGTTTGTGGTGTGCAATACGATTTGTTCTTGTTGTCGAGAGTGCAGTAGATGTCTTTGTCGGTACTCCATTCGACGTAATTCCCAACGAAGAGATCGAGTCGTCCGTCGTTGTCATAGTCAAACCACACAGCACTAGTAGAAAAACCTGGATCGCCAACGCCGGCACGAGCCGTCACGTCAGCGAACTTTCCATTGCCGAGGTTGTGAAACAGGTGGTTTGGTCCAACACAGGTGATGTAGATGTCTTCATTGCCATCGTTGTCGTAATCGCCGACAGCGACACCTATGCCGTACATCTCGATACCCAATCCCGATTGGGCTGTTACGTTGGTGAACGTGCCATCTCTGTTGTTGTGATAGAGCGCAAGATACGACTTGGGGCCTTTCTGCTCGGGCCAGTTCATTGAATTCACGAGCAGAATGTCTTGCCAGCCATCGTTGTCGTAATCCAGAAACGCGCACCCGGCGCCAATTGTCTCGGGCAAGTATTTTTTCCCAAACGCGCCGCTATTGTGCTTGAAGTGAATACCACTCTGTGCAGTGACATCAGTGTATTCAATTGGACCGGACGGACGCGGTGGTGTTGGGCTCGCGCTTGGAGAAGGCGTTGCTGTGGCAGTCTCCGGTGCCTGTTGAGCAACTGGAGTGTTTTGAGCTTGCTTGCAAGCGCCAAACAGGAAAATGAATAGGGATGTTAGGAGTAAGAGGGAAATGATTCGCATCAGAAATCAATATCAGTTCAGTATGAGATTCATTAGATTGCTGATTGTCGACTGCTGATTTTGGATTGTTGCGGCGCGTATCGAACAATTGAAAATCAACAATCAGCAATCAGC
>PSRF01000286.1 GCA_003175865.1 Blastocatellia bacterium | reverse complement strand
AAGAAATGCCAGAGGCGGCGACATTAAGAGGTCACCCACCTGTCTTGTGCAGGTTCAATTACGGCTTCGGAACGGCACTCGCGGTTCTCCCTCCTGCCAGCTGTTTGGAGTGCGCTGACTTGTCAGCGCTTTGTGATCGGTTTCGCGCTCCGATACCAAAGCGGTGACAAGATGTCGCACTCCAAATTTTTATCTCTATGAATGTTTTGGTTATCGGAGACGTTGTTGCAAAGCCGGGTCGAGTGGCCGTCCTCGAACGCATTCAGGATCTACGCGAACAGCATCAAGTTGCTTTGGCAATCATGAACGCTGAAAATCTCGCGGGCGGATTTTCAGTTACTCCGGCACTTTGCGAACAACTGTTTGGAACCGGAATAGACGTAATGACGTCGGGCAATCACATCTTCGACAAAAAAGAGGCAATCGAATACATCAGCAAACAACCCAGACTCTTACGCCCAGCTAATTACCCACCAAATACACCGGGAAACGGCGTCTGGACAGGAGTCGTAGATGGAATCGACGTAGCAGTCGTGAACTTGATGGGCCGAGTTTTCATGCCTCCTTCCGACGATCCTTTTCGTGTCGCAGACAGCACCCTCGAATCCCTTCCTAACAAAACGAAGGTGCGGATTGTCGATATGCATGCGGAGGCTACTTCCGAAAAAGTCGCGATGGGTTGGTATCTGGATGGCCGCGTCTCAGCTGTCGTCGGCACTCATACTCATGTACAGACTGCCGATGAACGAATCCTGCCACAAGGCGCTGCGTATCTCAGCGACATCGGAATGACTGGCAGTTACGCAGGCGTTATCGGAATGGACAAGAAAGACGTGATTGCGCGCTTTACCTCAGTTACTGCTCGACGGGCTGAACACTCGACAGGTGACGTGCACATCTGTGCAGTCGTAATTGACGTCGATGAAGAAACTGGCAAAGCGCGCGCAATCACTCGTCTGAACCTACCGCACCAAACCTGAGATCAATCACGCTGGGCGCGCAACTCTCTCGCGAGTTTTGCACGCTCTTCTACCTCTCGCTTAAGGGCAGGGCGTAGTGCCAGGCACTTGTCAAAGTCCGCTTGTGCTTGGTCGTCTTTCCCCTCTAACAACAGCGCCAATCCACGATTAAAATACGCGCGCGCAAGGTTCGGCTCTAGTTCTATTGTGCGTGTGAAGTCAGCAATCGCATGTGCTGTATCCCCTCTGCCCAGGAACACGACACCTCGTCCCTGGTAACCCCAGGCGAGCTTGTCGTCGAGTTTTATCGCGCGTTCGAAGTCCTTCATGGCGAGGTCAAACTTTTTTAAATCAATAAACGCCCAACCACGCGACGAATACGTGTCGGCGAGATCCGGCTTAAATTTAAGTGATTGGTCAAAATCTGCGATTGCTCCATCAAAATCTCCAAGATCCTGTTTGATCGATCCTCGATTTGTATAAGCTTCGGCAAGATCGTTCTTCAGTGAAATCGCACGATTGATATCCGCGAGAGCGCCCTTTAAGTCACCTTTAGCGCGAAGTGCGGCTCCTCTATTCAGATAGGGTTGCGGCAAGGCCGGTCGAATCTTTATCGCGCGATTGAAGTCTGAAATTGCTTCGTCGAACTCGCCTTTATAGAAATGAGCGACGCCTCGATTGTTGTAAGCACTCGAGGTGAAGGGATCGACAACCGTTACGTTGTTCCAGTTTGCGTCTGATGCGAACGACGATTTTAAACCCGCAGGTGCGAGGCGTGAGCTGATAATAATGGCGCGAGTGTAGTCTTCGATCGCACCATCCAGATCACGTTTTCCCACTTTGTCATAACCGTGCTCAAAATAGTTAACGGCCGCTTGGGGAGTTTGTGCGCGTACGACTGAGAACCCGATCATCGAGACCGATAGAATTGTGAGCGAAACGACACGACAGCGCATAACAGACCTCCTTTGCGCTAAATTGAGATCCCTGCGCTTCGTTCAACTTAACTTGATGACTTGGAAGCGCACTCGAATAAATCGCTTTCAAACTTCCAGAGGTTGAAGCTTGTCCGCCGAGTGCGCTAAGATGCGGGTTGTCGACGATGCACCTTTTGCGCCACTGGGCGACAGAACTTGTGTTGTCTCATCGAGCCTCGTTGCTATCGCGAGTAGCAACGAGGCTTTCGTTTGTAATGCATGGCGGTTCTCCGGTGTTAATTACCTCTTGGAGCGTTGGAAAGTTCCAATAAGTTTTTCATTACCTGAGCGACCGATCTGTAAAACGTCTCAAATCCGTAAAAGTTACAAGGGGGGAAATCGATGATACTTCACTTATGAAACACCATCAGGCGTTCGGTTGTGGCAGGAACTGTTTTTATTCTGGAGCACTCTCGGAGGGAACTGCCGGACCAGGCTTCGGTTTGATCAAGGGAGGTGCGAGCAACATTTGCGCGAAGCCTTCTGGAAAGGACCTAACACGACCATCGGAACCCGTGACAACGTGTCCCGTTTCACCTTCAGCTACGACCTGACCATCGGCGGGCCGAACAATTTCGTAACCAAACCGCAGGGATCTCTTTCTTAATTCGGTGATGTGAGTGCGGACAATCAACTCGTCGTCATAGTAGGCTGCTGCCTTATAACGGCAATAAGCCTCAGCGACAACCAGGAAAGCGTCTTCGTTTTCCTCCATGTCGCGGTATGAGAACCCCCTTGCTCGACAATATTCTGACCGACCTATTTCGAACCAGATTAAATAATTGGCATAATAGACGATGCCCATCTTGTCCGTTTCGGAGTACCGGACACGCAACATGGTCTCGTGCCAAACTCCCAATGCATCGTCAAGGGCGGGGCTCGTCATCTGAGTAAACTGTTCCGAGTACTCTCGAAAAGAGATTCGAACGAAACTCCAAGGGAATCTGATTGTGAAACGTTGAGCGGACTATAAGAGCGAATGCCTAATTATGTCAAAAGAATTTAATAGAACGTTCGTCATGATTTTTTCTGCGATTCTGGTCTTTGCAGGACTATTGACGGTAGCGCCAACCACCTCGTCGCAAAGTACGGGAGTAGCGACTGGGCCAGCCCGGAATGCCGCCATTGTTGCGACGACCGAAGCCGTACTGAAGGAGACTTCGCAACTGCGCGAACTGTCGATTATAAGGCCGGTGAAGAGCGGCGCTCAGTCTCGCGCTGAGATCGAGCGAATGGTTGTGAAGAACCTTGATGAAGACACGACTCCAGGCGAAATGCATGCAACTGAAGTCCTGCTGAAGAAGTTTGGACTGGCGCCAATGGACTTTAATTATCGCCCCTTTGTCATAAAGTTATTAACCGAACAAGTTGCTGGTTATTACGATCCAAAAGTTCAACGCTTTTACCTGGCAGACTGGATTGAGCTCGAGGGTCAGAAGCCGGTGATGGCCCATGAACTAACTCACGCCCTGCAAGATCAGCATTTTAATTTGAGGCGATTTGAAAAATGGCCGAGGGGTGACTCGGACGCTGAATTGGCCACACATTCGCTCGTCGAAGGTGATGCAACTTTGGCAATGACCCTTTACATGGCGAAGAATCCAATGGTTGCGTTGGCTTTCATTAGGAGTCTTGGTGGTGACGGACTCTCGTCAGAGCAGTTTAAGCAAGCTCCACGGGCGATTCGCGAATCGCTAATGTTTCCATATGAAGAAGGGCTTACGTGGGCCACACAGATATATCGTCGTGGTGGTTGGAAAATGGTTTCCGAGGCATTCACAAAGCTCCCACAGTCAACAGAACAAATCCTTCACCCGGACAAATATCTGTCTTACGAAGCCCCGGTGAAGGTTGATTTACCGGAGTTGCGGACGTTACTCGGCAATGACTGGAAGCGTATCGATTACGATGTTAACGGGGAGTGGGGGTTGTATCTGATCCTCGATGAGTATTTGAACGACTCTTCAGAATCCAAACGCGCCTCAGCGGGATGGGCTGGCGATCGTTTTGAGTTGCTCGAAGGCACAAAGCCGCAACAAGTTTGCGTCGCACAAATGACAGTGTGGGACACAGAAAATGATGCACGGGAATTTTACGATGCATATTTAAAGAGGACGAGTCTTCGATATCCGGACGCTCAGGCTCATGAGCTGACGAATTTAACCGCGGGAAATCTCGGACAGCGGTGGCAAACATCGGAAGGTGCCGTTGTTCTGGAATTACGCGGCAAGCGCGTAGCGATTCTGGAAGGTGTCCCAGCTGAAGCTAATTTGAAGGGTCTGCGCGATTTGATGTGGCGGTAGTTGCTTAAGTCGCTCAGTTTGATTCAGTCGCAACTCACCACAAACTGAGGCTATCGTACATTTGTTTGTTTTGTTTTCGTTTGCTGCTTGTGGTAGCTTCAAACTGGTTCTATCAGTTGAAATTCAGCAGCTTGATCCCGTCCGATTCATGAAGAAGTTAGCCGACCCGCCTGCCACTAAGACATCACCCAAACGTCTGCGCCAGCTTACTGAAGAGCTTCAGACGCTTGAGGATCGTCTGCGATTGGGAGGTGGCGTCGATAAGGTCGAACGCCAACATCAGCAAGGTAAATTGACTGCACGAGAACGCCTGGATTTGTTGTTGGATGAAGACTCGTTCGCTCAGGAAATCGGTTTACTAGTTGCTTATGACCAGTACGACGGAGCAGCACCGGGTGCAGGTGTCGTGACCGCTGTCGGTCGTGTGCACGGCAGGGAAGTAGTTGTCGTTGCGAATGATGCGACAGTCAAGGCCGGCTCGTGGTGGCCGGAAACGATTAAAAAGATTCTGCGTGCGCAGGAAATTGCGATGCGTTCCCACGTGCCGATTATCTATCTGGTCGACTCGGCGGGAGTGAACCTGCCTTACCAGGGTGGCGTATTTCCCGGTCAGTATGGAGCCTCACGCATCTTCTATTACAACTCAATCATGCGTCGTTATCTAAAAGTGCCACAGATCTCAGCCGTGATGGGACCATGTATCGCAGGTGGCGCCTACTTACCAGCCTTATCCGACGTCATCATTATGGTCGAACGCACCTCGTTCATGGGGCTCGGTGGCGCGAACCTGGTCAAAGGTGCAACCGGCCAGACAATCGACAACGAAACGTTGGGCGGTGCCCGAACACACAACGAGATCTCTGGAGTTGCACATTATCGTGTCGAGAATGACGACATCTGCATTCAGAAGATTCGAGAAATCGTTTCTGAATTACCACGGATGAATTCGCTCGCTCAAATTGACAACACAAGCGAGTCGTTGAGGCCTGAAGAGGATTTGTACGAACTTATACCTGAAGATCATCGTCAGCCTTACGACATGCGACGGGTTTTGGAGTGCCTACTCGACGATGGACACCTTGATGAGTTTCAAGCCGACTA
>PSRF01000230.1 GCA_003175865.1 Blastocatellia bacterium | reverse complement strand
AACCACGACTCCCTGACTCCACTCACGCGGATGTACCAGCCGAGCTTCAGCGCATTTTGGCGAAAGCACTCGCCAAGACACCAAAAGATCGTTATCAAACTTTGGTGGACTTTGCGGTCGATCTTCGTGCACTCCAGCGAGATGTTGAACTCGGAAAAGCAATTCCGATCGGCGCATCACGGACAAAGCTGGTTTTGAAACGCCTGACAATGGCTGGGCGTGCGCGCACGATCGATTACGAAGCGGAGCTAAACGAAGCGCAGCTCAAAGCAGTCACAACCACCGAAGGCCCTTTACTGATCGTCGCCGGCGCGGGCACAGGAAAAACGCGTACCCTGGTTTATCGAGTAGCACGTCTTGTCGAGATCGGCGCAAAACCGGAGTCGGTTTTGTTACTGACCTTTACGCGACGTGCAGCAACCAGCATGCTGACACGTGCCGCGTCACTCTCCGATCCTCGTTGTCAACGAGTGTCAGGCGGGACGTTTCATTCGCTGGGTCACTCGGTGCTGCGAAAATTTGCAGACCAGGCTGGCGTCGAACGGAATTTCACAGTACTCGATCAAAGCGACACCGAAGATTTGCTTGATCTCCTCCGTCGAGACATACAGCTGCCTAAAGGTCGTCACTTTCCTCGTAAGCGAACGATTGCTGGAATTTTCAGCATGATGGTCAATAAAGTCATTCCGCTAAAGACTGTGCTTACGAAGGAGTATCCACAGTTTCTTGATGAACGACGCGAACTGGAAAAGTTGTTTCGTTCGTTTGAAGAGTTCAAACGCTCGCGACAAATGCTGACGTACGATGATTTGTTAGTTCGTTTCAAAGAGGCGCTTGAAAATAGTGAACGCATGCGCGATCAACTGTCAGATCAATACCGCTACATAATGGTTGACGAGTATCAGGACACAAACAAACTTCAAGCACAAATCGTGAAACTGATGACCGCACGGCACGAGAATGTGGCTGTAGTGGGGGATGAATTTCAGTCGATCTATTCGTTTCGCGGCGCGAGTCACAGAAACATGCTCGAGTTTCCGAAACTGTTCCCTTTAGCGCAGATTATTAAGCTGGAAGAGAACTATCGCAGCACGCAACCGATCCTCGATGTTGCCAACTCGATCATGTATGACGTTAAGGACAGCTATAAGAAGCACCTTTTTTCGAAAATCGATGGCGGGCAAGCACCTGTCGTGGTTAGCGCACGAGATGAAAATGAACAATCGCGTTTCGTTGCGCAGCGAATCGATGAGTTGCGTGAGGAAGGTGTGCCATTGAGTGAGATTGCCGTCCTCTTTCGTTCGAGCTCGCACTCCTTTGACCTGGAAATTGAGTTAGGCAAAGAAGGAATACCATTTCGGAAGTTTGGCGGGATGAGGTTTGCGGAGTCGGCCCACATTAAAGACGCTCTATCGTTTCTGCGTGTCGTCTCAAAACCCTCGGATACGCTCTCGTGGTTTCGAATGCTAAAGCTGATCGATCATGTGGGAGACGCGACGGTGTATCAGATTCTCGAATATCTCGGTGTGGAGCGACGAGAGTTCAGATCAGCGCGGACAAAGGGCGGGTTGTTCAAGAAATTGCATCGCTTTCCTGGCCGCGCCAGTTATCAAACGCAATTGATCCGGCTGGCTCGCGTTTTAACTACAGTTTCGGAAAGCAAAACTCCTGGTGAGCAGTTGTCGTCAGTGCTTAAGTTCTACCGTCCACTCTTGAAGAACAAATATGATGACGTTCAACGACGCGGTCGGGACCTTGAACATTTACAATCAATAGCAAAGCGTTACAAGACGTCGACAAAGTTGCTCGAGGACATCTCGTTGGATCCGACTGAAGCTTTACAAGGCAGTGCAATCCGACGCGGTTCTGGCTTTGTTACTCTCTCGACGGTTCACTCTGCAAAGGGTCTCGAATGGGATCATCTTTTCGTTATCTGGATGACGGACGGGTGGTTCCCTTCAAACAGGTTTCAGGATGAGTTTGATGATCTCGACGAAGAGAGGCGGCTGCTTTATGTCGCGACAACTCGGGCGAGAAAGGATTTGAGCTACGTTTATCCAGTTAATGTCTATCGCGGCCCGGATACTGATGGAAGTCCGGCGCTGTCACGGTTCCTGGAGCCAATTCCGCCTGAGATCCTGACACACGCGAGCTTGGATTCGTAACGGCAGTAGGTAGTAGGCAGTAAGCGGTGTTTCGGATCTGCTTACTCCTGCTTACTGATAACTCCTCTCACAACCGAAAATTCAGTTGCTACACTGCCAGTCATGGCAAGTTGCATTGTTTCTTATCTGGATACCGAAGGTTTACGTCACACCGTTGAGGTTGAGGCGGAGAGTCTTTATGAAGCCGCCGTATTGGGAATCCGGGCTTTCAGACAACACGATTGCGCACCTGGCGCCATGAACAAACTTGAAATAGAGATTCGCACTTCAATTACTCATGCCTTGACAGTGCAGAAAGTTCATTCGTGGTTGAACGGCGGAGCGAAGACACCGAAAGAAGCAGTCATGAAACAACGGTTGCGAGAGATGTTGTGACTTGCCCTTTAGTAGTGCCCTTGATTGAACCATTCAAGCTCTTCTGTCGGACCGCGTACGTCTCGTGCGCCCTCTCTTAAAGTTTCAACTACCGGTCGACGTGTGAGGTTTGAACTCAGCGCACGAGACGTACGCGGTTCGACAGAAGAGCTTGACTGGTGTTAGCGAAGGGAGCTCTAAAGGGTACGGGTTTTCATTTCTCAGACAACAATCCGCTTAGCCAGTGAACAACGTTTAGCGTGAACTGTTTGTTGTCGCTGCCCTGGTAATTCATCCCAATGGGTTCTTTCTCCGGCGGTTCTCCCAATAGCGCGGTCAACATTTCAGCATCCGCGAGCACAACTACTCGACCATTTCCGAGCTTCAAAGCAAGTCCCTGCGAACGCGCGGTCACTTGTGTCTTTTGCTCGCCACCATCGGCGCCGGCGGATTCGTCATTCACCTCGACTGCCGAGTCAGCCAATTTCAAAAATCCGAAAGCGTTGTCAGGGCCCTTGAGCGATTGACCAGAAAACACGATGACTTTCTTCAACGTCTCCTCCGGTCCTCGTCCCTGTGTGATTGGATGAGACAGCAGCAAGTGGTTATCGCGTGAATACACAATCAAATCGGATCTGCCTTCGCTTGCTGCGTTCGCGGAGTCCTTGATGAGCCTGCCGGCCATTTCCACGCCAAACTGTGATGACAGAGGCGCGGCGGCATTCGCGAACGGTCCAACATCGGCTACCAACAACAACGCACCACCACTTCGAACCCAGTCGCGAACGACTGTAACTTCTTCGGGAGTAAAAGCCGGCTTGTCGGCGCCAGCTTCATCAATGTCGTCCGCCAGTGCATCGACGATTACCAGCACTTTGAAAGTTTCAAGAGCCTTCTTCGTAAACGGCTCTCGATTGCGAACTACGCGATAGCCATCATTCGACAAGAGATCGACGAATGGTTTATAGCGCTCAGTTGACGTGTGGTAGTTGTAATGTGCTTCGTCAAACATCATGCGCGGGCCGTTCTTCGTGTACGCGGGTTTTGCAACAGCAGCGTTGAATTCAGCGTCAGCGAGATGTTGAGCGTGGGTTGGACAGCAGAGAAGAGCCAGTGCAAGGCAGGTCAGGACAAAAATCTTAGACATTGAATTGTATTGTCGTCAGGATAGGACCATAGGATCAATAAGACGTCCGATTGATCGCCCTGGCAAGGCGTCACACTCGCGTTTTCAGTTTTTCCAGTCGTTCTGCAGCACGTTCGAGCGTTGCGTCGCTCTTACAAAAACAGAATCGCACTTGCTGTCTCCCCTTTGCAGAATCCTGATAAAAACTCGAGCCCGGCACACATGCGACTCTAATTTCACGTATTAAGTGTTTTGTAAACTCCACATCATCGGAGAATCCAAATTGTGTAATATCAGTCATGATGTAGTACGCACCATCGGGCACGAACGTTTTGAAACCTGCCTGTTCGAGCATGGGCAACAGCTTGTCGCGACGCACACGATACTCGCTCTTCAGTTCCTCGTAGTACTCCGGCGGAAGCGATAATGCATACGCACCAGCCGCCTGGAGTGGAGCCGCGGCACCAACAGTTAGAAAATCGTGCACTTTTCTAATGCCGCTCGTAATCTCAGGCGGAGCAATGCAGTAACCGACGCGCCAACCGGTTACTGAATAAGTCTTCGACATCGAGTTGACGACAACAGTTCGCTCCTTCATTCCATCAAGCTGTGCCATCGAGATGTGTTGAATGTCAGCGCCTTCACGCGGGTACAAAATGTGTTCGTAGATCTCGTCCGTAAAGCACAGCGCATCAAACTCTTTGCACAGTCCGGCGATGAACTCCATCTCATCGCGAGTGAAAACCTTTCCCGTAGGATTATTCGGATTGCAAACAATAATTGCCTTTGTTTTGGAATTGAATACCGAACGGAGTTCCTCGCGATCGAAGCTCCAGTCAGGCGCCCGCAACGCCACGTATCGTGGACGTGCATCAGAAAGAATCGCATCAGGCGCGTAGTTTTCGTAGAAAGGCTCGAAGAGGACCACCTCCTCGCCTGGATCGACAGTGGCCATCATGGCGGCGATCATTCCCTCTGTAGAACCACAGGTGACAGTGATCTCAGTTTCCGGATCGACGTCGAGTCCGAGATACCATTTTGTCTTACGCGAAATCGCATCTCGAAAATCCTTAGCGCCCCAGGTGATCGCATACTGATTTATGTTGTTTTCGATTGCCTCCATCGCCTTGCGCTTTATGTCTTCTGGCGCAGAAAAATCTGGAAACCCCTGCGATAAATTGACGGCGCCATGTTTCAGCGCCTCACGAGTCATCTCCCTGATCACCGACTCGGTAAATGAGTGTGCTTTCTGCGAAACGTGACGACTACGAGAAACGGAAGTAAAAGTCATAAGCGAATTCCGGACTGTTGGTTGGGAAGTTAGATGCGAGCTGACTAAGTTCGTCTGCATGCTCTCACAGGGCGATCACTGTGGCAAGCACGGTTGCCGAAGGTTTCACGAGTAAACATTATAACCATCGACACTTTGGAGTGCGGCGGCTTGACGCCGCTTTGTTGCTTGAAGTTATCGCAAGGTATGAAAACCAAAGCGGCGTCAAGCCGCCGCACTCCAAAGAGTTGATCCTTAACCATGAGGCTTGCACTTGTACTCCTTCTTCTAATTCTCTCCCTGACTGCGACCAGCGTTCAGACTCAGCTGAAGTCGACGCCAAAGGGTTTAGTAAATCGCCCAGCTCTCAACAAATTCCTTGCGGCACTAACAGCAGCCAAAGGAGGAACACGTCTTGAGCCGGTGCGCATCATGCACTTCGGTGACTCGCACGTTGCCGCCGATGTGCTGACACGCAACATTCGGTCGCTCTTTCAAAACGAGTTCGGCGATGCTGGTCCAGGTTTCATTGTGCCTCGAAATCCCATGTCAACGCGGCGTGTTGGAGTTTTGTCGGGTGCAAGTGACGGGTGGGTGATTGAGGGAATTGGCGGTCGTACGTCGCCGGACAACATCTATGGGCCAGCGGGAATTGATCTTGCCACGAGCAATCCCGGTGAACTTGCCTGGCTCGAAACCAGTTGCAACCATTTTGAGATCTACTTTGTTCGGCTGCCCGGCGGCGGAAGAATGGATGTAGCTATCGATGGCGTTACTCAACTGGACGCACCGATCAATCTCACTGCACCTAAGACGCAGCTTGATTCGCTCTCATTTGACCTGCCGGATGACACCGTTCACCGGATCGAGGTCCGCACATTGAATTCAGGCCGCATTCGACTGCTGGGCATTGTGGCGGAGCACCTGACGCCAGCAATTGCATACGACGTCTTCGGCATCAATGGGGCACGTGCCAACCGTATACTCGGCTGGAACCAGGCGGCGCTCACGAAGGCAATCAAAGAGCGTAACCCGAACTTGATCATCATCGCCTATGGAACGAACGAGTTGACAGACGATGACTGGACCGCGGCCTCTTATGAAGCGTTACTGGCGACAATCATTCAACGATTTCAGGCCGCGGCTCCTCAAGCGTCCATCCTGGTTTTTGCACCGCCTGACCGCGCAGACCTGCCTTTGAACAACCGTCTGCGAGCATTAATCGAAGCAGAA
>PSRF01000235.1 GCA_003175865.1 Blastocatellia bacterium | reverse complement strand
GGCCCCAGGTGCGGGAGCATCGGCGAAGGCGGCGGCAATGGGTGCGGCTCCTGGTGGACCAGCACCTCAAGGTAGAGCTTCCGGCGAAAAACGATACAACCTGACGGTTTCAATCAACTTTCAAAACCTGCTCAACAACGTCAATCTTGCACCTCCAGTGGGAAACCTATCATCGCCGAATTTTGGTGAGTCACTCGGGTTGAGCGGAAGCTTCGGTGGTTTTGGTGGTGGCGGTGGCGGTACTGGCGCAGGGAACCGTCGCATCTATGCGCAAGTGAGACTTACTTTTTAATGTTCATGGCTGAAAGGTATTCCGCAATGAAGACTAACGCGATTGTGAGGTCGATCGTTTTTCTGATCGCCGGAGTTATGACAGTGGCAGGGCAGGAAGCTGCCAAGTCGTCTGATGGTTCTAAAACGGCAGCGCCCGCCAACACAACGGTGGCAATTACTGCGAACAGCACACCAACGGAATTGGCCCAGGCAGCAATTGTGGCGCAAGGGGGTGAAAAATTCCGGAAGGTGCAGAACATGATGTTGCGTGGTTCGGTTCAGCTTTATGCGCCGAACAGTGTTCAATCCATCCCTGGTCAGTTTTCGATCGTTACAGCAGGCGACAAGTTGCGGATGGAGATCGATGCTCGACCCGCCGTAGTCTTCAAACAGATTTACGATGGCGAGCGCTCTTACAGTTCGATGCCGGGCGTTGAAGTGCCACCCCTCACGAAGTTCGGCCTCGGAGCATTGGTTCGATATGACCAACCGGGTTACAAAGTCTCTGCGATTGCGGACAAAAAGAAGCAGCGTGGATTTCGGATAGTAGATCCTGACGGCTACACCACAGATTTTTATATCGATCCCAACAGTGGTCGCGTTATGAGTTTCTTGATCTACTACAACGGGTTTACGTTTGGTACGGACAACAGCAAGTTCAAAGAGGTGGAAGGTGTGTTGGTGCCATTCAATTTCTCACAGCGATTTGAAATGGCGCAAGGTGCGTTTTTTGCTGAGTACAGCGTGAAGGAAGTTAAACTGAATCAAACGCTTGCTGAGGATGCGTTTACAATTCCGAACTAGTCGTAGCTGAAGCTCAATTTGGAGTGCGCTGACTCTGTCAGCGCTTTGCTGGGTGGTAAATCAAAAGCGCTGACAGAGTCAGCGCACTCCATATTTTATACGCTGGTGATTTCCTGCTCTTTCGTCTTCGACAACTCGTCAATCTTCGTAATGTAGTTATTAGTAAGCCGCTGAATTTCGTCAAGACCGTCGCGCTCCGCATCTTCCGAGATAGTCTTGTCCTTCAGCATTTTCTTTAATCGATCATTGGCGTCGCGTCGAATGTTTCGCACCGCTGTTCGGTGATCTTCCGCGATGTCATGGACCTGCTTTGCCAGTTGCTTGCGACGTTCCTCGGTCAATGGTGGAATGGGAATCCTTACCAATTTCCCGTCGTTTGACGGATTCAAACCTAAATCAGTAGTACGAATGGCCTTTTCAACTGCACCGAGTTGCGATTGATCCCATGGTTGGACGGTTAACATTTGCGGCTCGGGCGCATGGACCGATGCCATCTGATTAAGAGGCGTCATCGTTCCGTAATAATCAACCATCACGGTATCAAGCAAACTAACTACGGCTCGACCAGTGCGAACTGTTGCGAGCTTTCGCCGGAAGTCCTCAATTACGGTGTCCATGCGCGGCCGTGTTTCTTTGATCACGTCTTTTTCACTCATAACTAGCTCCGCTCGAAATAGTCAGGTTAAGCGCGGCTCAACTACAGAATCTGTTTTAGTGAGACTCTTGTGCCAACACCGGGCTCGCCAGTAATGACACGTTTAATATTCCCGTGCACGCGCATGTTGAAGACGATTATCGGCAGGTTATTGTCCATGCACAACGAAATCGCCGATGCGTCCATTATTCGGAGTTGGCGTTCAAGTACTTCCTGATAGGTGATCTCGTCGTAACGTTCAGCGCTCGGAGTTGTAATTGGATCGGCGGTGTAGATGCCATCGACCTTGGTCGCCTTTAGAATGATGTCAGCCTTGATTTCCAAAGCCCTCAAAGCGGCAGCTGAGTCGGTCGTGAAATATGGATTGCCCGTGCCGGCAGCAAAGATGACAACACGTCCCTTCTCGAGGTGACGCACTGCGCGTCGGCGAATAAACGACTCGGCGAGTTGAGGAATATCAACTGCCGATAACACGCGCGTGTGGACATCGATCTTCTCAAGAGCGTCCTGCAACACCACAGCGTTCATAACAGTCGCGAGCATTCCAATATAGTCCGCTGAAGAGCGGTCCATGTTCCCTGCGCTTTTGGAAACGCCACGGAATATGTTGCCGCCACCAACTACGACAGCGACCTCCACTCCCAATTCATGGACAGCCTTCAACTCTTCGGCGACACTGCGAGCGACGTTAACGTCGATACCATAGCTTTGCTCTCCCATGAGGGCCTCGCCAGAAATCTTCAACAGTACTCGGTGATAAGCCAATTTGGTTGGAGTGGTGTTTGCAGTTGCAGTCATCTCAGATGCCCAGGTTAACCAACTAGTGATGCTACTTCGTTAGAGAAGTCGTCACCGCGTCGTTCCAGCCCTTCGCCCATTTTGTACCGCGTGAAACGGCGAATGGTGATTCGCTCGCCAGTCTTCGCGACTTTTTCCGTAACGAGTTCAGCCACGGTCTTCTCAGGAGCCTTAACGAATGGTTGGTCCATCAGCACTGATTCTTCGTAGAACTTATTGAGTCGTCCTTCGACGATCTTGTCGATCACCATGTCGGGCTTGTTGGCATTCTTAGGATCGTTCTTGGCTTGAGCACGAGCAATCTCGCGCTCCTTCTCGAGAGCGTCTGCAGGTACGTTCTCACGACTGACGTAACGTGGCTCAGCAGCTGCGATGTGCATAGCGATGTCTTTTACGAGTTGCTGAAACTCCTCACCGCGTGCCACGAAATCAGTTTCGCAGTTTACTTCGACAAGTACGCCGACTTTGCCCCCCATGTGAATGTACTGACCCACGATTCCTTCAGCCGCAATGCGACCTTCGCGCTTTTTGGCGGATGCCAAACCACGCTTGCGCAGGATCTCAATAGCCTTCTCCTCATTTCCTTCTGCTTCAGTCAGGGCGTTCTTGCACTCCATCATTCCCGCCCCTGTCTTCTCGCGAAGCTGCTTCACTGCAGCTGCTGTAATGTCCGCCATGATTACCTATATCTCCGATCCTTTATTAGTTTGCAGGTACGAGCGCTCGCAACACAGGCGACGCTCAGCCAGCATAGTATTCAATGAAAAACGCAGCCCGGCGGAAGGTCCCGCTTAAAGGCTGCGCTCGCCGATGAGTAGAAATTCTCGCTTAGCTCGCCGCGACGACTGATTCAGCGCTCTCGTCTGGCGCCGCTCCGGTCTCACTGGCTTCTTCGGAATTGGACCCTGCCGTCTCGGGTTGCGCTCCCTCGTTGTTGGTGGAATCGCTCAGGTCCAGTTCTGGCGCTTCACCCCCTTCACCGCCTTCTTCGGTCCCTCCACCCGGTTCGGTACTAACGACGCCACCTTCAGTGGCAATCTGGTTACCCTCGATTATCGCGTCAGATATCCGAGAGGCAAACAGTCGTACGGCTCTCAACGCATCATCGTTGCCTGGAATAACATAATCGATGCCTTCTGGTGAACAGTTTGTGTCAACTACTGCAACGATTGGAATTCCCAGCCGGTTGGCCTCGGCGACTGCAATCTCTTCTTTCTTAACGTCGATGATGAAGACAACATCCGGGAGTCGAGACATCGACTTTATGCCGGAGAGGTTCTTGTTAAGGCTCTCGCGTTCTCGATCGAGCTTAATGCGTTCCTTCTTCGTCAGTTTTTCATATCGCCCATCGCTCTGCATTGCCTCGAGATCTTTCAAACGCTTGATTGACTTTTGAACCGTCTGAAAATTCGTGAGCAGGCCACCGAGCCATCTTTGATTTACGTAAAACTGACCGCACCGCTCAGATTCTTCGCGAATCGCATCCTGTGCCTGACGTTTGGTTCCTACAAAAAGAACAGACTTTCCCTTGTCCTCGGCAATCGTGTTCGTGACGAAGGCAATTGCCTCGCGGAACATTCGCTGAGTTTTCTGTAGGTCAATAATGTAAATGCCGTTACGCTCTCCAAAGATGTATTCCTTCATCTTCGGATTCCAGCGTCTCACCTGGTGACCGAAATGTACGCCGGCCTCCAGCAACTCTTTCATCGTAACCGATACCAAACTAAATTCTCCTTCTCGCTAATTGGTTTAATGTACTCGCCGCAGCTGTCGACTTCTCTTAGCGAAAGCAACCAATCATGCTGCGACAATGGACTAGGGACTTTTGATTTTTGATTGCCGATTTTCGATTGGCAATCAGTGATTTGTCCGACCAATGTTCGGGCTGAACAAATCTAAAATCAAAAATCTAAAATCAAAAATCTCGCTATCTCTTCGAAAACTGGAATCGTTTCCGGGCGCCTTTTTGTCCGTACTTCTTACGCTCTTTGATTCGCGGGTCGCGCGTGATCAAACCAGCATGCTTGAGGGCCGGACGCAGGTCAGCGTTGAATTCAAGCAGGGCGCGTGTAATACCGTGTCGGATAGCACCTGCTTGTCCCGCTGGGCCACCACCTGTCACGTTAATAACCAAGTCAAACTTATTTGCGGTTTCCGTCAACTGCAATGGCTGGCGAATTATCATTCGCAGCGTCTCGTTGGGGAAGTAGCGATCGAACGGCTTTCGGTTGACTTGAACCTCGCCGGCACCTGGTCGCAAATAAACTCGGGCGGTCGATGTTTTGCGACGCCCGGTTCCATAATACTGGATATCAGCCACAGTAATCTTTCCTTATCTTTCCACTTACGATTGTGAAACAGGTTGGTGAGTCAGGCGGTAGACTTGCGGGCGCTGTGCGATGTGCGGGTGGTCGGCGTCGGCATAAACTTTTAGTTTCTTTGCCATTGACTTACCCAACTTCGTTTTCGGCAGCATTCCCTTGATAGCTAGCTCCAGAATACGCTCTGGACGCTTTGCCATCAGTTCTCTGGCAGTTGTTTCGCGCAGTCCACCCGGATAAAGGGTGTGATGGCGGTAAAGCTTCTGATCGACTTTGTTTCCCTTCAAAACAACATTTCTCGCATTGATCACGATGACGTGATCGCCGGTATCGAGAAACGGAGTCCAATTTGGATTGCGCTTGCCAGTCAGAATTGAAGCAACTTCAGAGGCCACATGCCCGACCGTTTGGCCGGTAGCATCTACCACGTACCATTTTCGTCTTCCAGCGAGTTCCTTACCGCTGGGAAAGTATGTTGACATAGTTAACTA